>JAGPDK010000025.1 GCA_018057605.1 Kofleriaceae bacterium
AGTTGTTGCGGAAGCTAGCTGCAAAGGCGTTCAAGCGCACGGCTGCGTCAGCGCGCTGCGTGGTGCCGCCTGGAGCGTTGTACGTGCACGCTGGATCCATTTTAGGAATCGGTGGGTTCATCGCGGTGTCGCGGCCAACCGAGAATGGCTCCGATGGTGCCGTGATGTTTGCAACGATGATGTTCTTGTCAGCGCGGGTGCCTTTTTTGGCTTTTACCGCCGCTACGAGGTCCGCAATTTTGGTTTCATAGGCTGAGTTTTCGCGTGGCTTGCAACCGGTGCGAGGGCCCGGGTTGCGCATATTGTCGACGCCGTCGCAGATCACGCCGTATTCGCTGCAGCGGAACGATTGCAATGGTCCCAGGGCTGGGTCGTTGCCGAGCAATGCGCCGCCGGGTTTCATGGAGCAATCGTCTTCGTCGGCGATGTACACAATTGCCAAGAACGCGTCATCGCGTAAGAAGCCGACATTGGCGGACGAGTTTAAGGCCGCAACCGACGATGCGATGTGTTGTTCAAAGCCACAGCCCGAGGTGCCGAGGCTGGCCATTTGTTTGAATACATCAATCAGCGCACCAGTGTAGTTCTTGATCCGCATGCCTGGGTTTGCGGTATCAGCGATATCACTGAGGAAGTTCACACCGCCGGTGAATGCGACACCGCCGGTTTTCATGATGCCGTTGTCGCCGTTGCCTGAGCAACCGCCGGCCGAGCCGCCATTGGCGGTACCCATGTCCGACGACACAATGCCGATATGGACGTCTGGCAGACCACCCGGAATCGAGTTGAGCACGTTGATGAAGTTGCTAAAGTTCGCGGTGAGCGAATCTTGTTCTTCTTTCATCGAACCGGAGTTGTCGATGACGAACAGGATGTCGACTTTGCGATTAAGATTCACCGGAATCTTCTTGCTCTCGACTTTGTCTTGCGCAGGATTAACCTCGGAGACTTCGCGATCGGGGCAGCCGGTGAGGGTGGTGATGCCGCCGATTGAAGCGGCAACAGCGAGACAGGTGGAGATAAGATAATTGGATTTCATCATTTGGCGCATGGCACCTCCAGTGCTGCGGTAGTCTAAAGCAAAGTACTAGCCAAGTTGAACAGCTAGTTGATACGGACAGTTAGCTTAAGCGAAAAAAGATCGCCTTGGCAATATAGTTGTCCATATGTCAACTAAGTTGCCGAAGGTCCTGCCATCGATCGCATCCACCGCGTTACTTGCTAAGCGCTGCTACGTTGCATGGACTTCGCCCAAACCAGCCCAAACCAGCCCAAACCAGCCCAAACCACTTCACGAATGGTGTTACTTGCCGATGTGCTACCATTTTTTTCGTGGACTCTCCGCTGCCCGTCCCGGCCGTGGAACGCTTGCTGGGGACCAGCGATGCGATGGCCGAGTTGCGCGCAACGATCGAGCGCGTGGCACCGCACCGCACCACCGTGCTCATCACGGGTGAAAGTGGCACCGGCAAAGAACTAGTTGCGCGGGCGATCCACGATGCTTCGCCGCGCCACAACAATCGATTTGTGGCGATCAACTGTGCGGCTATCGCGCCAACGTTGTTGGAATCGGAATTGTTCGGCTTTGTCCGTGGCGCGTTCACCGATGCGCAACGCGACCATGTGGGACTGTTTGAAGAAGCCGACGGCGGCACGATTTTCCTCGATGAAATCGCCGAAATCCCAACGGCGTTGCAAGCGAAGCTGCTGCGGGTGTTGCAGGAGTCGGAAGTGCGGCGGGTTGGGTCATCGACATCCACCAAGATTGACGTCCGCGTGGTGGCGGCGTCGTTGCGCGATATCGCCGCCGACGTGGCCAGCGGCCGGTTTCGTGAAGATCTGTATTATCGCCTCAATGTGGTGCCTATCGTGGTGCCATCGCTGCGCCAACGGCCAAGCGATATTCCGTTGCTGGCGCAGCATTTTGCGATCGTGCAGAGCGCCAAACATCGGCGTGTGCTTAGTTGGGAGCCGCAAGCGCTAGCGTTGTTGGAAGCACGTAGTTGGCCTGGCAATGTCCGCGAGCTCGAAAACCTGGTGGAACGCGCCACGGTTTTGGCGGAAGGCAACCAGATCACGGCTGAGTTTCTCCAGTCGTTACTCGGCCAAAAAAACCTCGCAATTCCTGGTCGTGACATTAGCGAAGATCAATTTTCGATCAAAAAAGCGACTCGGCTGCTCGAAGCAGGGCTTATTCGTAAGGCCCTCCATGCAACATCCGGAAACCGGACCAATGCCGCTAAATTGTTAGAGATCAGCCACCGCGCACTGCTCTATAAGATCAAAGAATATGGCATCGCGCGCAGCGAAAATTTGGACAAGTAGCTGAATTAGAAGCATTATTATTTCGTGCGGAGCAGTTTTTTGCGCTTTGGTACAACTACATCCTACAATGTAGGTCCAAGTAGTTCTTTCGTTTACCCCGCCCAGAGGTCTCATGGCTAAGCAGTGCATCGGGCTCGATATCGGCTCCAACAGCGTCAAAGCAGTGCAACTCCGAAAAAAAGGTTCGGGGTGGGCGCTCCAGGCGTTTGGTATGCAACCGCTGCTACCGCAGACCATCGTCGACGGAACGATTATGGATCAAGGCGCGGTGGTTGATGCCATTAAGCAGTTGTGGAGCCGGCTCAAGCTCAAACAAAAAGAAGTGGCGATCGCGATCGCCGGCCATTCGGTGATTATCAAAAAGATCTCAGTGCCGGCGATGCGACCCGATGAGTTGGCCAACAACATCAGGACTGAAGCGGAGCATCACATTCCGTTTGGCAAAGATGACGTTGAGATCGACTATCACGTTACGGAGCAGCAAAACGCATCGGGGCAAACCGAGTTGCTGTTGGTTGCAGCCAAAAAAGAAACCGTGGCTGACTATATTCAAGTGGTCAAGGATGCGGGGCTCACGCCGCTGGTCGTCGACGTGGCGGCCTTCGCTGGGCAAAATGGCTACGAACTAAACTACGGCAGCGACGTGCGCGAGACCGTGGTGCTGATCAATGTTGGTGCGGCTATTTCAAACATCAACGTAGTGCGTGAGGGCGTGAGTCTATTCACGCGTGATGTCACCATTGGTGGCAACGCTTTCACTGAAGAAATTCAAAAACAAATGGGCATTTCGGCCGAGGAAGCCGAAGCCTACAAAGTGGGCGGCTCGCCAGGCGAAAATGGTGTGGTGCCACAAGAAGCGCTGCGCGTGATGGAAGGCGTCTCTGAAGTTATGGCTGGCGAATTTCAGCGTTCGCTCGATTTCTTCTTGGCTACGACGGCTGACGCCACCGTGACGCGCATCTGTCTTGCCGGCGGTTCGGCCAAAGTATCATCGTTGCATCGCGCGATTGAGCGGCGTTCGCGTTTGCCAATTGAGGTGGTCAACGCCTGGCGCAAAGTCGAAATCGACAGTTCGCTGGACCAAGTGTATTTAACCGCGCATTCGTCGGAGGCGCTGGTTGGCGTCGGCCTGGCCTTGCGTGCGCAGTCGGATAAGTGAGGCATCCCCATGATTAAAGTAAACCTCCTTCCTCAACGGAAAATAAAGCGCGCGACGCCACCGGGCGAAAAACAGATTGCCATGGGCATGGGTGCGTTGGCACTTGCCGCCGGTGGCGTGTACATGGGTGTGCACCGCCCCAAAGCCACTGCCTCCGCCGATGTTGTGACCGCCAATGAAACGTTGCAGCAAGAACTGAACGGCAAACAAAGCAAACTCAAAGGCTACGAAGAATTGAAAAAGGTCGTCGATGCCGCGCAACAGCGTAGCGACGCCATTACGTTGCTCAACAAAGCCCAGATTGTGCCCGCCCACGTGTTGCATGAGCTTGGCGAAATTCTCACCCCTAATCACACTCCGACGATGAGCGAAGAGATGTCGAAGCGGGTCGGCTTGGGACCGCAAAGCGATCCCAACCGCCGGTTTCAACCAGATTGGGATCCGCATCATGTTTGGCTTACCGGATTCTCGGAAAAAGGCGGCGAATTCAAACTTGAGGGCGGGGCGCAATCCGACGGTGACATCACCCAACTGTCCAAACGTTTGCAGGCTTCGGTGTATTTCCAAGGCATTACCCCGGCGGGTGCGGAACGCGTGACTGAAGCGACCACCACCGTCACGTACTACAAGTTCACGATCACTGGAAAGCTGGTGTACTAATGGCGTCCTCGGGTTTCATTGCGGACTTTGCCAAAAAGCCGCCGCAGTACAAAGCCGTCGTATTTGGTGGCATTGCGCTTGCGCTGGGTTTTGTCTATTTCAAATTTGGCTACTCGCCGCTCAAGGAAAAGCTTGAACAGGGCCGCCAAGATAGTGAACAGATGCTGAGCCGGTCCAAACGCATGGATGACGACTTGGTAAAATTTAAAGAATTGCGCACGCGCATGGATCAGCTGCAAAAAGTGATCGATGAAAATCAGAAGGTGCTGCCGTCAGAATCCGAATTGCCGGCATTTTTTGAAACGCTAAATCGCAAGGTTACCGAAGCCGGCGTTGAAGTAACGAAGTGGCAGCGGAAAAAAGAAGAAACGATGGGCCAGTTCATCAAAGTGCCGGTCGACGTTGAAATTACCGGTACGTTTTTTCAAATCAAACGGTTTATGGCGTCATTGGTGCAACGCGATGTCCGGCCGAGCACGTCGTCATCCGATGGTGGTCCGCCGGTCAACGAAGCGCACGAGCGCGTGGTTTCGATCGAAGATCTTTCGTTGAGTGATCCCAAAGTGAAGAACCGCGAGATTGTCATGGTCGCGAAGTTTGTCGCTTCGACCTACCGGCAAGAAGATAAAACCGGCGCGGCTGCCGGTATGCCTGCGACAAAACCGGGTGCATCTGCAGCGCCGGCCAAAGCGGCGACTGGCCCGGGGCCCGGAACTGGAGCGAACGAGCGAACGCCCGGAGCGGGGCCCGGAACTGGAGCGAACGAGCGAACGCTCGGAGCGGGGCCCGGCTCGGCGAGTTCAGGCATGGTCACGTCGAAACCCGCGGAGGCCAAAACCAAGGCTAATGAAGCGATTCAAAAAGGTGATGCGCGTGATCGCGCCGGTGCAGGCGGCGAATCAGCCACTCCAGCAGCGGGTTCGGCCCAAGCTGGTAGCGCCAAGGGAGGTAACTAATGTTGAAACATCTGGTTCTCGCGATAGCATTAACCGGCACCATCGGTTGCGGTGACGATGATGCAGGTGGCGGTCCGCCACCTGCGGCTAACGGGGCGAATCCTGCGGGCGCTGGCGCAGCCGCCAAGCCAGGCGCTGGCAGCGGCGCGGCACTAAAGACCTACACTCACGTTGAAGAAATCGTGACCGAAGAAGAACGCGAAACGATTCGGCATGAGTTCAAAGAGCGCGACTTTGTCGTTGATCCAAACGGTGAAAATCGCGATCCGTTTCAATCCTATGTGGTGATGCAAGTTGGATTGCAAGCCGAAGCCCCAACGGTAGACCCGGCCACCAAGCTGTGCGCGGGACTGCAAATGGTGGCGACGAACTATTCGGTACGCGATTTAAAATTGACCGGCATCGTAGCCCGCGGCACCCGGCACTATGCATTGATGCAGGATTCGGCAAACTACGGCCATATCGTGGCCCGCGGCGATTGTGTGGGCCGCGAAAAAGCTCGTGTAAAAGACATCGGCGCCGGTTACATCACCTTCGAAATCACGCCAGAAGCGGTGATCGGTATCGGCGGCACGGCGCGGCCGGCGGAAGAACGCTCGGTGCAACTGTATCCGGGTGAGTTGACGGTTTCGACCCCAGGTGGGGGCGACACCAAACGCGAGGCCGGCGATGCCGTGATGCCTGGCCAATCCGGCACAACGCCGAATAATCGGTAGCGCACTTCTATAACTGAAGTGCTACTTGCACAAATCCTCAGCAAAAATTTGTGATGTCGGTCTAATCGGGCGACAATTTTTTTGATGAGACCGCGCAACGCTTCGGGTGAACCGAGCAAGCGAACTGTCCTATCCCGGGTTTTCCCGAGGAGCCAATATGGTTGAAGCAATGCGAAAAAATTGGTTACTAGGCGCCCTCTCGGTGGGCACGATAGCTATTGTTGCACCAGCGGCTCACGCCGAAGGTCGCAACGAAGTGCAGGCTGTCACCTTTGCGGAGGCCAACGGTGTAACTACCATTCGCATCCGCGGATCTGAAGCGGCGCTCTTCACCGCATACAAACTTGAGCGGCCCGCGCGCGTGGTGATTGACTTAGCGCAATCTCGGCTTGCCGAGGTCGTGCGTGGTTCGCACGAGACCGGGGTTTCATTCGCTGCGTCGACGTGGGCGGTCAGTTCGATCAATGCCCAACAAATCGATGATGGTGGCGCGTTGGTGCGCATGACGATCAACCTGGCGCGACCGGGGCGTTACGATGTCAAAATGGACGGCAATGATCTATTGCTAACTATTACTGCACGCGACGCCGCGCCCAAAGTAGTTGGGGCGGCTGATGTTGCCGCTGCGCGTGCCGAAGCGGACGCTGCGAAACGCCAAGGGGTGGCAACGCGCGCTGAACTTGACGCTGCGAAGCGTTTGGGTGCGCAAGCCGTTGCTGAAGCGGAGGCGGCGAAACGCCAAGGTGCGGCGACCCGCGTCGAGCTCGATGCTGCGAAACGGCAAGGCGCGCAAGCCCAAGCGCAAGCCGAGCGCGCGCAAATCGAGGCTGACCGGCTGCGAGTGCAGGCTGCCGACTTGGCTAAGCGAGCACAACTTGCCGAGCAAGCGGCGACGCAAGCCCAAGCCTCTCGTGCGGGTAATACCGCCAGCGACAAGAAGGCGTTAGCGCAAGCTCAAGCTGATGCGGCGCAAGCCCGCAATGCTGCAATGCAAGCGGCTCGCAACGCGCAAGCCGCGCTCAGCGCTGCTAGTGTTGCAGCAGCGGATGCTGAAACGGCCAAACAACGCGAGGCACTGGCTCGTGCGGCGGCGCAACGCGAAGTGCGCACTGCACAGGCCGATGCGTCCGCAGCTCGGGATATTGCAGCGCATGCGCAAGCCGAGTTGGCGCAGGTAAAACTCGATGCCGCGATGCAACGCGCGCAGGCCGAACGCATGTTGGCGCAAGCGAATGCCAAGGCTGCACAGGTCGAAGCGCAATCGGCCCAAACCAAACGCATCGCCGACCAAGCTAAAGCCGCTTTGGACACGGCCAGTGCGCGTGAAAAAGCCGCACAAGCAGCCACCGAGCAAGCCCAACAGGCGCAACGCGCGGCCGTCCAAGCTGAGCGCGCGACAAAATCTACGAGCAATCAAACCGCGGTCGCCGAACGAGATCGGTTGGCGCAAGAAGCAACCGCAGCGCAACAACGGGTTGCGCTGGCGCGTGCGGAAATGGTCGAAGCCAAACGTGAACGCGAAGCAGCGGCGCGTGAAGCTGCCGTGGCCAAAGCGGAAGTTCAGAAAGCAAAACAGCAACTGGCGGAAGCGGCTGCTGCTACCGTCGCGGCTGAGCAACAGCGTGCGCTCGCGATCTCTGAGGCGCAACGCGCTACTGCGCAAACCGAACAAGCCGAACGTCGTCGAGCTGCGGCTGAAGCCCAAGCTGCCACGGCAGGCGCGCAGTCCGCTTCGGCGGTACGCACGCGCAGCGAAGCCGAGGCGGCCACGCAACGTGCGACGGCTACGCGGGCAACGGCGGAGCGCGCAGCGCGGGACGCAACTGAACAACGAGCGCAAGCCGAGTTGGCGGCGCAACGTGCGAAGGAACAACGAATCGTCGCAGAGCAAGCTGCAACGAAAGCGCAACACGCGCGGTTGGAAAATGAGCGCGGGATTGCCGAGTTAACTGCACGCCGAGCCGCGATGACAAAGGCTGATGACCAAGCACGTCGCCAGCAGGTGGACGCACGCAATGCGGAAGCCGAACTCGCGGCTGCCGTCGCGCGCAAAGCGTCGCAAAGTGAACTAACACAAATTAAAGCGGAAGCGGCTGCAGCGCGCCGTGACGCGCAACAAGCGCAAGTCGATGTTGCCAAGCGCACTGCGGCACTCGCCACCCAACAAGCGGAAGTTGATCGCCTCAAACAGGTGGCAACAGCGGCGCGCGAGGCGGCCGATCGCGAGGACCTGCGTCGGACGGCATTGGCCGACGAACGCGTGGCCATGGAACGCGAGACGACACGCTTGCAACAAGCCGCGACAGCTGCAAAACAAGCGCTAGCGACTGTGCCTGCGGCAGCGGTAGCAGTAGTTGCGAGTAAACCGGTGGCAGCACCAGCCCCGGCTGCAAAAGTTGCGGTCGCATCGATTACCGATGTTCGCTTCGAAGGCGACGAGGGCAGTGGTCGGATTGCCATTACCGTGCGTGGTGACGTCAAGCTCAAGTTGGGAGAGGCAACCGCCCGGCGTGCAGAATTGCTCATTGACGATTCGCAACTTGCGGCCACGTTGGAGCGCAAGCTTGATGTATCGCGGTTCGACGGTCCGGTTCGTTCGGTATCGTCGTATCGCGATCGAACGTTGCCAAATCGGGTCCGCGTTGTGGTCGAGTTAGCGTCGGATGCGACGCCAACGTTGGAACGCAACGGCAACGTGGTGCGATGGAATTTTGTAAGCACGGATGGCGCAGCGCGCAGCGCGAGCACCACGACCACGCGCAATATTCCGCCACCAGTGATGGGTGGGTTCGGCGTGGCAACGCCGGCCGCGCAATCATCAGCCGGGTCAGTAAGTTCACGGCGGCGCGTGTTCCGCGGGCCGCCGGTAACGTTGGACTTCAAAGAAGCGCCTATTCATGATTTGTTGCGGCTGTTGTCGGAACTAAATCGCGTGAACATCGTGGTGCCGGATGATATCGCCGACAAAGTCACGGTGCGGATGAATCGGGTCCCGTGGGATCAAGCCCTCGAAGTCATTTTGTCGTCGAAGGGTCTATGGTATCGTCGCGAAGGCAATCTGTACCGGATCGCCAAACGCGCCGATCTTGATGCCGAAGATGAAAAGGAAGCCGCACGTCGTAAAGCGGCGATTGAATCTGAATCGCCAGAGCCTGAAGTGCTGACGTTGAATTACGCGTCAGCTGGCCAACTCAAGGGCAAGCTTGAGCCGTTGTTGTCACCAAAAGGCAAAATCGAAGTTGATGACCGCACCAATTCCCTGATCGTCAACGATTTGCGCAGCAATCGTCAACGCATCAGCTCGTTGGCGCTGCAACTCGATACACAAACGCCGCAGATCTCAATCGAAGCGCGCATCGTCGAGGCTCGTTCGGACTTCAAACGTGAGTTTGGTGTGCAGTGGGGTGGCGGCGCAACTGCGGGCGTCAACGGCGGCAACGCCACCGGCTTGTTGTTCCCGTCGTCGATTGCTGTCGCCGGTGGTGCACGCGACAACGTCACGAATTCGAATGGTCTGGCGTCACCGTCGGACTTCGCTGTGAACTTACCGGCGAAGACCGGTACTGGCTCGGGCGGCGCGCTGGGCTTGTCGCTCGGGTCGCTCGGCGGCAACTTCAATCTTGGCCTGCGACTTTCCGCACTGGAAGATAGCGGTACGGTCCGAATTATCTCGGCACCAAAAATCACCGTGCTGAACAATGAATCGGCCAACATCGCGCAAGGGGTTAAGATTCCAATTCAGGTCACGGGCGCCGCTGGCACCCAAACCTCATTCGTCGATGCCAAGCTTGAACTCAAGGTGAAGCCGTATGTATCGCAACGTGATTGTGCGATCGCCATGGATATCGAAGTCACCAAAAACGAAGCTGACTTTGTGAACACCGGTGCACGTGGTGACCCAACGATTCTCACCAAAGAAGTAAAGACCAAAATCTTGATCAATGACGGTGAAACCACGGTGCTCGGCGGTATCTACACTCGCAATACCGGTTTGGCGTACAACAAAGTTCCATTCTTCGGTGACCTGCCAGTGATCGGTTGGTTCTTCAAGAAGCGCTCTGAGAACGACAACCGCAGCGAAGTGTTGATCTTTATCACCCCGAAGATCACCAACAAGGCGTTCTTGCGCTGCCAATAGTGCGGATTTTTGTTATCGGATATCCAGCGGCTGGTAAGTCTACCGCTGGACGTTTGTTGGCCACCGCGCTCGCGTGGCCGTTTGTCGATCTGGATGATCGGATCGCCGACCGCGCAGGCCAGCCGGTTGCAGCGCTGGTGCAGGCAGACCTAACGGTGTTTCGCACCTTGGAATCGACGCTGTTGCACGAACTCGCCGCGATGCCAGGGCCGGCGGTGATTGCAACCGGCGCCGGTGCGGCAACCTGGGGCGACAACCTGGCGACCATGCGTCGGGCAGGGTGCGTCATCGCGCTCACGGTTGCAGTTGAACAAGCGCTACAACGCGCGGCCCATGATGGGCCACGGCCGCTGCTTACGAATATCGACGCTGCGCATCAATTATGGCAGGCTCGTGCCAGCGTGTATCGCGGCGCGCATTGCATGGTGGCCACCGATGATCGTGCGGTAACCACGGTGGTCGATCACATGCTGGCCGCATGGCGAGTTTGGCAAAATGTTACGTCGGCATTGGTCGGCACCGCCGAACCAGCTACAGCGTCGGACACAGCCGACTGTGTGATGGTGGGGCTTGGCGATCGCAGCTATCCAATTGTGGTCGCACCGACGGTGCCGTGGTCGGTGCTAGCTGGTTGTTTGCCGCATCCTTGCTCGAAATTGGCGCTGCTATACGATGCGAATTTGACTGATCGGGTGGCGACCATCGAAGCCGAACTGCGCGCAGCTTGGCCCACTGCGCCCGCGATGATTCAACTGGCGGTGCCCGCCGGTGAAGCCAGCAAATCTATCGCCGAATATCAGCGACTCGCCGATGCTTTGCTCGGCGCTGGCCTCGATCGTCAATCCGCTATTATTGCCGTCGGTGGTGGGGTGGTGGGCGATCTCGCCGGATTTGTTGCGGCCACGTTGTTGCGTGGCATCGCCGTGGTCCAGGTTCCGACGACGTTGGTGGCCATGACCGATTCCGCAATTGGCGGAAAAACCGCAATCGACACTGCGGCTGGCAAAAATTTGCTTGGCGCGTTTTGGCAACCCCGGGCGGTGCTCACCGGACTCGATATGTTGACTACGTTGCCGGCCCGTGAGCGCAGCGCTGGCTTCGGTGAACTGTGGAAATACGCAATACTCGACGGTGAAGACCTCTGGCAACTGGTCGCGCAAAGCGCAAGCTGGGTCGGGCAGGGTGGGCGTGCGCCTGCGGTGTTGGCCAAGGTGATCCTGCGTTGCGCAGCGTACAAAGCCGAAGTGGTGGGCGCCGATGAGCGTGAGCAAACCGGTCGGCGCGCGCTGTTAAATTTGGGCCACACGGTTGGTCATGCGATTGAAGCTGCCGCCGAGTTTGCGCTCAGCCACGGCGAGTCAGTAGGGTTGGGCCTGCTAGCGGCCTGTCGGGTTTCGACCGCGCTCGGCCTGGTGCCTACCACGCTAGAAGCTCGGTTGACGGTGGCGTTAACTAGTTCGGGGCTGCGCACCGACGTGGATACGTGGATGATCCCGGCGGTGTTCGCGCGCCTTTCCGCCGACAAAAAGCGGGTGGGTGCTGACATCACCTACATCACCACGGCTGGCCCGGGCGCCTGTGCGCCAACCCGCATATCCGTAAACGAACTGGTAGGAATTTTGCGTTCTGCCCCATAGTGTTGATACGATTTTATTTCGGAGGAACTATGACACGCCATCGCCCATTACTCTCTTCGCTTTGTGCCGCAACGTTGGTTGCTGGTTTTGCAGGTTGTGCCCAAGATGGTGGTGACAAAACGATTTTGATTACCAACAACATGGTTCCAGCGGATATGTGTTTGTTGATGCCGACGGAAACCGGCCCATTTCGAGGTGCTGGAACCTTGGATTTGGCGGGAAGTGGCGGCTATTTGTTTTTTCCGCTAATTAAGAATTTGACGTCCTCCAACAACGGCACGTTGACGTCCAACCGCACGTTTTTTGCTGAAGGCTTTCGCATTACACTTTCGTCACCAGACCCTGTAACCCAGGCTGCAATTGCGGACAGAGATTCGTACACGATCCTCACGGGATTTTCAGTTGCGCCGGACAATTCCTTGTTCGGTGCGTCGGTGCAGGTGCTGTCCAGCCCGGTGGTTGAAGCGCTCGTAGCTAGATTAGCCAAATTCGAGAGCACCCAAATTGTGGCTTCGGTAGAAGTCATCGGCACACTGAGTGGCGATCAAGTTTCATCGAATGCGTTTGATTTTCCGATCACCGTCTGCATTCAGTGTTTGGTTACCGATCTTGGCCCATGCGATATGCTCGACTCGGCGTTTACGGTTACCTCGCCAGGCAATTCGTGCAACCCAGGTCAAGACCAGGCGGTGCAATGTTGTTCCACTCCGCAGGGCAACGTCTGCCCAGCCATCGGCACCAAGCAGCCGTAACTTGAACGCCCACGCCGTGGCGCACGCGCGCCGCTTGAGATACCCTAACGTCAAGGTGCACCTTGTTTACTGAAACGCTTAAAAAAATGGTCGATAACGTCGACGGTGGTATCGCCGCGGTCATCATGGGCCTCGACGGTATTCCAGTTGATCACTATGTCCGCGTCAATGATCGCGTCGACATCGTCACGGTTGGGATGGAGTTTTCCTTCATTCTGACGCAGATTCGCAAAGCCGCCGACAGCCTGCAAGTGGGCGGGTTTGAAGAGCTTTCAGTCCGGGCCGAACGGCTTTGGGTGGTTGTGCGCATGTTGTCGCCGCAATATTTCGTGGGAGTTGTCATGGCTCCTGAAGGCAATTACGGCAAATGTCGCTATTTGATGCGGCTAGGCGCTCCAGCGCTGATTTCTAACTTGTGAATTCGCTGGTGAGGTCACTAGCGCTGCCATGCTGAAAGCACGCCGGGCGCCTGCCATTTGTGTGGTACACGGGCCGAACCTAAACTTGCTAGGCGAGCGCGATCATGCAATCTACGGCCGTACTACGCTCGCCGAGATCGACCGCGAGCTTGCCCGCCGTGCGGCCTTTGCTGGCGCGATTGTGCGCAGCTCGCAAAGTAACATTGAAGGCGTGCTGGTTGATATCATTCAAGCAGCGCGGACCTGGGCCAATGCGTTGATCATAAATCCGGGCGGCTATACTCACACCTCGGTGGCGATTCGCGATGCCATCGAAGCGAGTCGGCTGCCAGCATTTGAGGTTCACCTTTCCAATATCCATGCTCGCGAGGAATTTCGCCATACGTCGCTCATTGCGCCGCGGTGCGTCGGACAGATTTGTGGATTTGGTGCACAAAGCTACTACCTTGCTCTGGACGCAGCCCTACTACATGTGAAAGATTCCCGATAGTTATGGCCAAAACTCCAGTCGCACCGGGCAAAAAAACCAAAAGTAGTGATGCCGCTGCCGATGGCATCGATATCGTAGCCACCGTTCGCGGTTTGGCCGAAGTGGTCAACGATCACGGGCTCTCGGAGCTCATTGTTGACATGCCAGCAGTCACCGTTACGCTTCGTCGAGGCGGTTATGGTGGTGCAGTCATGACCACCGCGCAACCCATGATGGCTTCGATGCCAATGCCAATGATGCATCAGGCCGCAGCCCCGGCGGCGCACGCGGCGGCGGCCCCGACGGCTCCGGAGGCGGACAACGCCCACGTTGTGACCTCGCCGTTTGTTGGCACGTTCTATCGCAAGCCAAACCCTGATGCTTCGTTCTACGTGCAACTCGGTGACAAAGTCACCAAGGGCCAAGTGCTGTGCATCGTCGAAGCGATGAAGCTGATGAATGAAATTGAATCCGACGCAGCCGGTACGCTGGTTGCCATTTTACTCGAAGACGGCGCGACGGCAGAGTACGGTCAACCATTGTTCAAGATTGCACCGTAAGGTCGGGAGCCCGTTGTGATCAAAAAAGTCCTAGTCGCCAATCGCGGTGAGATTGCACTGCGTATTATTCGCGCGCTCAAAGAAGCCGGCATTCAGTCGGTGGCGGTTTATTCAACTGCGGATGCCGATGCACTGCATGTGAAATTTGCCGACCAAGCGGTGTGCATTGGTCCGCCACCGTCGCGGCAGAGTTATCTCAACGTGCCGATGATTATCAGTGCGGCCGAAGTGACGGGCGCTGATGCGATCCATCCGGGCTACGGATTTCTGTCGGAGAACGCTGACTTCGCCGAAGTTTGTATTAAATGCGGCATTAATTGGATTGGCCCACCGCCTGAAGCGATGCGCACGATGGGCGATAAGATTCGCGCCCGCGCTGCCATGGCTGCGGCAGGTGTGCCGATGCTGCCGGGGTCGCCAGGCCTGCACTCGGAAGCTGACGTTTTCGAGTATGCCGATAAAATTGGCTTGCCGGTTATTCTTAAAGCCTCCGCCGGCGGTGGTGGCCGTGGCATGAAGATCGTGTACGAACGCGACAAGCTGCTCGATGCTTGGAATATGGGGCGCAACGAAGCTGCGGCAGCGTTCGGTAATCCTGAAATGTACATGGAACGGTATGCGCAAAAGCCTCGGCATATCGAAATCCAGGTGGTCGCCGATAAACATGGCAACTACGCGCATCTTGGTGAACGCGAATGTTCGATTCAGCGGCGTCATCAAAAGGTGATCGAAGAAGCGCCGTCATGTGCGCTGCTGCCCGAAACTCGGGCGGCCTTGCAGACTGCGGCGATTCGGGCAATCTCGTCGATCGGCTATACCAACGTCGGCACCCTCGAATTTTTGCTCGACGCGGAAAATCGTTTCTACTTCATGGAAATGAACACCCGTTTGCAAGTTGAGCATCCGGTGACCGAAATGGTGACTGGCCTCGACCTGGTGCGTGAGCAATTGCGCATCGCCGCTGGCGAGAAGTTGTCGTTTGAAGGCGTGCGGCAGCCGCGTGGCCACGCTATTGAAATGCGGATCAACGCCGAAGATCCGAACAATTTTGCGCCTTGGCCGGGCAAAATCACCGCATTGCATATGCCGGGTGGCCTAGGTGTACGTGTAGATACCCATGTGTATGCTGGCTATGTGGTGCCGCAACACTATGATTCGATGATCGCGAAAGTGATCGTGCATGACAAGGATCGGCGTTCCGCGATCAAGCGGGCCCGGCGTTGCCTCGATGAAATGGTGATTGAAGGTCCACGCACCAACATCCCGTTTTTACGTCGGATCATCAACCACCCGGATTTCATCAAGGGCGATTTCGATACCGGATTCGTGGCTCGAATGTTGTCCGAAAAAGCCGTGTAGCCACCCGGTAACGGCGCGGCGGCTCCGCGGCGGCCGGGGCGTGGTGGCCTGATTCGCACGCTGCGTAGTATCCTCCAACGTTGACCTGCGGACCTACATGCGGCGCAGCCACTATGTGATGCGGGTCCTGTCGCCACGTGACCGTTTGCGGAGGCTGGGCTCGCCTGCGGCGTCCTAGCTGCGCCCTTGAAGATGAGGCGGGAAAGTCCGTTGTCTACATTGACGATACGAAGCGTTGCCCGGTACCCTTTGCCCATGCTTGGGGAACGTTGTCCAACCCCGGTGAACACGGAACACTGCACATCAGGAGCAGGCCTAACACGTGTCCTTTAATAAAGAAAAGGTCATGGATTCGGCGCGTAAGTTCGTCGACAAGGGCCAAATTGATAAAGCCGTGAAGGAGTACCTCCGTATCGTTAAGGAGGATCCGAAAGACGTGCGCGTGTGGTTGAAGATCGGTGACCTCTACGCCAAGCAGGGTTCCAAGCAGGACGCTTCGGAAACCTATCTCAAAGTTGCGCGATTCTACGAAGATCAAGGCTTCGCTGAAAAAGCGGTTGCTGTGTACAAGCAAGTGCTCAAGCTTGATCCACGTTTGGTCGATATCAATCTCAAGCTCGCGGATCTGTATCGCGCCGCTGGCAAGCAAGCCGAAGCGATGCAGTATTTTGAAGCGGTGGCCGGCCACTTCCATCGCGAAGGCAACACCAAAGAAGCGCTCGCCACGGTGCGCAAAGTAGTTGAGCTTGATCCGGAAAATATCGCGACGCGGATTAAGTTGGCTGAGTTGTATTCGAAGGAAAACATGGTGGCGGAGGCGGTCACCGAATTTGTGCTTGCCTGCGATCAGTTGCGTCGGCAAAATCGGCCGGAAGATTTTCTCAAAGTCGCCGAACGTTTGCTTTGGCACAATCCCGAAAATCATGCGCTTAATCGCGAACTCGCGGCGTTGTATTTGCAACGCAAAGACCCGCGCCGCGCACTGCAAAAATTGCAAGCAAGTTTCAAAGCCGATGCGCGCGACGTCGAAACGCTTGGCCTACTGGCGCAAGCGTTCTTTGCACTTGATCAAAAAGCCAAAACTGTTTCGGTGCTCAAAGAGCTCGCCAAAATTCACATCGAAAACAAGGCTCGCGAAAAGGCGGCCGAAGTATTTCGCAAAGTCTTGGAGTTTGTTCCGACTGACGACGAAGCCTTGAGCTTTTTGGGGCGAGCCACGACGGCGGCCGCGCCACCGGTCACGAACAACGGCACGGGTAACACGGCCGCCGCCGTCGGCTTAGGCCGCAACGTCGTGCCGTCGCCTCCGAGCGGTTCGCCGCGCGTTACGCCATTGACGCCAGCGACGCCGTCGACGCCGTCGCCAGCGGTGAACTATGCTCGCGGCGCCGTGCCTGCCGCGCCTGCGGCTAAGCCGAAATTCAACATTACTGGCGAGCTACCGTCGATGGACAACGGTGTGCGGGCAACCGGCGCGACGCCGCTGATCGATGAAAAAAGTTTTTCAGGCGACGCCTTCGCGCTACCGGAATACGAGGACGCAGACGACAACGATGGGAACTATTCCGCCGCGCTAAAAGATGGCAGTGATGTTCGTGGCTATTCATCCCTTGACGCCCAAGCTGAAGAACACTCCGAAGAAATTTTGAAAGTGTTGGCTGAGTCGGATGTTTATGTAAAATATGGGTTGCATCAAAAAGCCATCGATCATTTGCGGCGGGTGTTTTCGCTCGACAGTCGCAATGTTGAAGCCCGCGAACGCCTCAAAGACATCCTGATGTCGCAAGGGCGACAGAGCGAGGCCCAAGACGAATTGCTGCGACTCGCCGAAGCCGTAGTGTTGTCGGATGCTCGACGCGCTGAAGATTATCTGCGAGAGATTTTGGCCGTGGACGGCACGCATGCCGCAGCTTTGGATTTGGCAAGGCGCAATCGTTTACGCGTGGGGCGGCTCGGTTCGGACGGTGGCCCAATGGCCCGTCAGGCTGACGACCTTGGCGATTTCCAAGGTGAGCTTGGTGCGCCCCCGCGCGCGCTAGGTGTTGCGCGGTTACGTAAGGATTCTGTCGACGACTTTGATCCCCATGAACTCATCGGTGGGGGCGCGTATGGCAGCCCAGCCCCTGACCTCCCGCCGGCGCCGCCACGCATGGCACCCGGCCAGCACAATTTTGACCTCGACTACGCTGGCCCGCCTGGCGTGAATCGCCGTCAAACCGGTGATGCTGCCGCATCAACGGTCGAATCATATCAGTCGGACGAGTTCGAATTTGACGTCGACGCGGTGTCTGGCAATAGTTCGAATTTGATTGCTGCGGTCGAGGCAGACCTGCGCCACGACGAACTTGGCGACGACATCGATCACGAAGAGGCTGAACATATGGCCAGCTTCGACACGCCGACGGCGCAACATAGTGGGGCCGACGTGCCGGTTACGGCCGAGGAATTTCCGGACGATCTGCCTTTTGACCGCGATGAGGCCAAAGCATTTGATGCGGGCGTGCAAAACGTTAAACACGGATTCGCTGCTGCCGGAGCGCCGGGAGTTGGTGCGGCGCGTTCGGTGCGTGGGTTGAGTGCCGTAGAATTTGAATTGGGCCAATCGGGTGAAACAGGGGTCTCGGAGCGGCACCCCTTCGATGGAATAGGTGAGCCGAGTAATGCTTTTGCACAGGGTCCGCAGACTCGGCCAGGGGCCGATCAAGTGCCTGATGCGACGGGCTTGACTCACAACGTCGGTGGTGAAACCCGCGCCGATATTGTTGCGACGGAAGTGGCACGCGCAGCGTCGATAGCGGCCGACGGTCGCGTTGGTACGGCAACCAATCTTGAGGATGATCTCGAAGAAGCCGAGTTTTACCTTTCGCAGCTTATGTACGGTGACGCGGCGGAGTTGCTCCGCGGGTTGCTGCTGCGGTTCCCGAACCACCCGTTAATTACCGCCAAACTGCACGAAGTTGCAGCCATGGAGGCGGGCGAAGATCCTCACGCCCACGCAGATCAAGAAGCCCCACTGCTTGATGCTGGCGGGACTGGCCAAATGTCGATTGGCTTTGATGGTCAACCGGCGATGCCGGGGCTTCGTACCGAGGGGATTAGCCTCGAAGAGATCGAAGAATTTGACGACGACGTCGCCGAGCTTGAAGACGATGATGATGACGACGGCGATCTGCCCAACGACCGCAACAGTCGACCGTCGGTCATGTTGGAAAATCCGGTTGAAGATAGCGACGTTTCAACTCACTACGACTTAGGTTTGGCCTACAAGGAAATGGGCTTGTACGAAGACGCGATTAAAGCGTTTGAAAAAGTCTTACGCATGCGGCAACGCGAAGTGCAATGCCGGCTGATGATTGGCATGTGTCAACGCGACCATGGTCAGCCAGGCGAAGCCGTGCAGCAGTTTAAACAAGGCTTGCATGTGCCGACGCTAACGGAACTCGAACGGCAAAGTCTTTATTACGAAATTGGCCTGTCGTATGAAATGCAAGGGGACCATGGTGAAGCGGTTTACTACTTTGAAATGGTGGTAAAGCGCGACCCTGGTTTTGCCGACGCAGCCGAGCGCATGGCGCGGTTGAAGCGAGGCTGAGTACGGTTTCGCTGCGTCGCGCGCTATTATGTCTCATGCGCGTATCTAGATCCGGAGAAATTCCCTACCACAGCCGACGAACATCACCGCGCAACCGGAATCAGGCATGTCAGTGCCAGCCATCACGCTTGCGACCGGCGTACCTGGCCCGACAACGCCCTTGTTTGAAGTGCACGCCAGCCTTGGTCCAGCGGAGCATCGTCATATTGATGGAAAGATTGCGCGTATCGAGGCGCTCAACGCGGCCAATGACTGGCGGCGTTTTCGCATTAGTATTGACGGCAGCGTGACCCGCGATGCCCCGGTTAGCGGCGCGATGGATGATATGCCGCTGGCACCTGTCGACGACAAAACATTTGAGTTGCGCTTGCCTGTCGGCGTGGCTGTTGCGTTGGCGGTGGGCCAGCGGCTGCAAGGGTCGCTGATCGCTGGGTCGGATGGTCAATCTACTAGTACCAGAGTTTTGTTGTCCGATGACATTGGCCCGGTCGTGGCGCTCCATGAATCGCCCGATGGATTTTTGCTACAGGCTGGGAATGCCCCAGCGCTGACGCAAGCGGCGCGCGGTCCACGCCGTGTACAAATTTCAGCGACGTGGCCAGGCATCAAGACGATCGCCGTGCTTGACGGTTGCAGTGCTTGGCAAATCGAAGATTGGCCGTATTTATTGTTTGGCTATGGCGAGGTTTCCGAAAACTCAGCAGCCGCGCGTGCGCCCGTCAAGGTTGTGTTTGCGTTGCTTCGCCAGCCGAAGCGCTAGCAACCCTGCGAGCGCGATGCGCGATGCAATGTTCCGACGGTGCTCGCGCTATGGCTGGCTACCGCCGACGCGCGCTGACAAATTTGCTGCGGTGACGCGGTGGATTTTCATCGTGAGCGAGGTTGGCCGAAAGCCCTCAAAGGCGAGTTCAAACTCGTCGATGCCGTCAAGGCTGAGCCGGTCGGTGGTGAGTAAGACGCCGCCGATGTGAATATCTTTGAGGGTTGTATCAATAGCGCCAATGGCGCCGCGGATCGCACCCGCAGTTTGGGTGTGGAGGTCGCCTCGGACTTTGAGGTCGACCAGGCCCGGCGCATCGTCGCCTCCAAACATGAGTGTGCCGCCGCCAATGGCAACGCTGCGAGGTGCCGACATGGACAGTGCAATGTCGATCGCTTCAAGCGCGAGCGAGCGCAAGATGTCGCGTTTTTTGTCACGGTCGCTGCGCTCCGGTGGTGGTGGTCCAGGCTGGGTGCCTTTGCCGATTCGAAAATCTACGAATGATCGCACCGGGACTCGGCCAAACGTCGCGAGGGTTTGGGCCGATTCATCGAGGGCGCACGAGATAATATCGCGTGACGGCGCAACAATCGGCACGCCCCAACTTATCGCGAGACGCCCGCGATCAACGCCAATGTCGAGAAATGTACCCTCGAGCCAATCCAAGCCTTTGTCGAGCGCGCGGAAGTCGATGGATCCGTCCTTGATAGGGATGTGTAGGCTCTGGTCCAGCGTGCGGCCACCGATCACAGGTAGGTCGAGTTTTACTTTGACGGTCATTGTCACGTGGCCGGTCAGTCCGTCGAGAAATTTGAGCTGCTCTTGGC
>JAGPDK010000026.1 GCA_018057605.1 Kofleriaceae bacterium
TGGTTACACAGCCAGCCGCAGGGGTCAAACCCGCGTTGGTGTCATCCGCTGATAGTGGCGCAAAAGTCCGAGCCCCTGACGCGTGCGGCCCCCTGGCCAATGGCGCATGGTGGTGTGCGCGCCGCCGGAGTGCCATCTGCGGGAAATACTGAGCGCCCCACGGTCGGCCGCTGCGGGATTAGGCCGTTAACGGCATCCGGCAAATGAACCTGAACGGCAGTTGGCAACGGGCATCATTCCACTCACCGCCGCGATAGGCGAGCACGCAATGTTCGCCGCCATGGTCATTATTGGGCTCCCCTGCCGCCCAATAGGTAAAACCAAAGGGCCGTCCGTTGACCCAGCTAAAGCTGTCTTCATTACCTTCGTCGGTCGCACCCAGCCAAATTTGACCGTTGGAAAATTGATGAACAAATTCTAGTTCGTGCTGATCTGCGATCGAAACCAAGTGGGCACCAAATCCCAACGTCACACAAAGTGCCTCGGCGGTTTCCCAGGTTTGGGGGCTGTCAAACCGGTAGTAACAAGTCGCGGTAAGCTGATCAAACGCAACTGCATCACCACTGGTGCCGCAGACCAACTCGGCATTGCTACCTAACACCGCGTCGGGTAAAATCGCACCGGCGCTGGCACCAGCATCGCTGATGCCGCTGCTGTCCACTCTCATCGACGCGTCGACGCGGCCACGAATCGGGGCGTCATCATCGTCATCATCGTCATCATCGGAGGCGGGATTGAAGCCGAGCCGGCCACAAGCACTGAGCCCCAGGAGGCTGCCCAGGAGGCTGCCCAGGATGCTGAATGTGAGACACGCATTCATACGCATCGATCCAGGTTACGCCTCGGGTGACTGTAGGTGCAAAGTATTCTTGAATGAAATGTGATTATTTAATCGTGCCCAGCTCAACAAACGCCTGATCCTGCATCACGACAAACGGCCGGGTTTCAAATGTCAGCTTGCCGTGGCCATCGTGGCGCAGAATTTCGACAGCGCCCATGCCGTAGCCCATCGGGCCCATTGCGTAGTAGTTGATCGAGATGCGGTACGGCCCGGCGGTGGCGCGGTTGGGAATAACAAAACACTCGGGACCGTAACCGGTGGTGACATCGCCATACAGCGATCCGCCCGAATCCAAGTTCGGATCGGAGTAAAAAGCATGACCGCCACGGGCGTCGTAGATATGAAAATCAACATCGTTGGCGTCGGTTTCCCAGTACAAGGCGAAGCGGGTTGACGGTGCGGTTGCCACGCTAACACCCAAAACAGCTGCACGCTTAGCAATTTCGCTTTGACGCTGCGGTTCGGCGGCCGCCCAGGCTGCGCCCAGCACGCCGAGATCATCGAGCATCACTTGTTTCACAGCGTTGAAGCGATCGGCTGGGTAGTTGTAACCCAGCCCGGCTTCAAGCGCAGCGAAGGCGTCCGACCATTGGTGCTTGCGAGCCAACGCAAACGCTAACAAACGATGTGAGCTCGGATGATCAGGGCGATCCGCAACTGCGTGTTGATAGGTGTCAATCATCAGCGTCAGCGCGGCCGGGGTGGTCAAGCGCGCTAAGCGTTGCCCCGCAAACCGACGCAGGTCAGCGCGGTCAGGAAACAGATCGATGATAGAGCCGTAGGTACGCGCGGCATCGTCGAACCGGTGTTGGGCTTCCAACGCATCGCCCAACGCGACCAACGCCAAGACGTTGCCTGGTTCACGTTGTTGCCAGTTGCGCGCGGCGCTGAGCGCAGCTGGTAGCTTTCGCGATGCCAGCAAGTCGGTGATGGCCGCGAGTTCACCGATCAACGGCGCCGGCCCCGACGATTCGGGCACGTCGTCCAACACCAAAGCAGCGTGGGCCCGGCCACCGCCACCGCCACCACGGCCACTGCCGACACCATAGCCGGTGCCTCGACTGCCACTACCTCCGCGCGCTGCTGACATACCCAAACCACCACGACCAAAGCTCTCGCCGTCGCTGTCAACATCCGCAAGATCATCGTTCGGTGCGGCTGGGGCACCGTCACGCCGGCCCATTTTGCCTTCATCAAGTGCCATCGCAGTGCCGGTGTCCCCGGAATCCTGCTCGGCCATTTTGTACCGACCACGGGGCAATGCAAGGTCCATTTGGGCCACCGGCATCGTCGCAAGCGGGGTTGTCGGCGGAACATTTTTGCTTGCGATTTGCGCTGGCGTCGGCCTGCTGCGATGCATCAGCGCCAGGCCGTGGGCATCGATGACCAGCAGGTCCGCCATATTATTAGCGGTAAGACCAAAGCGGGTATAGTCGGCGTCGGACTCCAACACTAACATTGCGGTTGCACTCGACAACACCCGGCTTTGCGTCGACAACGTCACCAGTTTCGTGTGAAGTTCAGTTCGCGCAGCGCCCGTTGTGCTGGCCGCAACCAATGTCTCGAGTTCTGCAATGCGCGCTCGCGCAAGTGAGTTAGCCAGCAACGCGGCCGGCGCTTGGCATTCGGTGGCCAGTGCCGTCGCTTGGCCGATCGCCACTGTGATATCGCGCGGCGCTTGATCAAAGCTGGCGTACACCATCACGTTGTCGCCGCTTTGCGCCGAAATGGTGCGCGGCCACTGCCATTGGGCACCGTTGACTCGCACGGGTACATCAACGGCCATGGTCAGCGTGAGCCGTTGGCTAGTCTCGTCGATACCAAGCGCCGCTACGTCGAGCACCGCGCCGTTGATCGGCAGTGCGCGGGTTAGCGCCAAGGCCGCAGCGCTATCACGCACGCCACCGGTCACCACCATATCAAGGCGTTGCACGCCGCGCGGTTGCAGTGCACGGACCGCAGCAACTAAGCGCTCATCGCGCAGCCCCGCAGTCACGATGCCGTCGGAGATCACGACGACCTGGCGATGTTGCGCGCTACCGACCAAGGCGAGCGCGCTGCCGAAATCGGAGGCACCCGCAGCCCCGCGGGCAAGCACACCGTCGAGCGCCGCCGAGGTTAGAGAACCCAGCGTGCCAGCAAACACAGTGCTTGCGGTTTGATCAAATGCAATGATTTGCAGCGACGTGGTTGCCCCGACGCTGCCGCGCAGGTGGTTCACCATCGCCAGCGTCCATGATATTTCCGACGCTAGGCCCAATGCTCGCGAAGCGCTGGTGTCGACCATGATCGTGATCGCGTCGGGTCGGGTCGCCGTGGCCTGCGGTATCACCACCGGCACTCGCATCGCCATCAAGGTGCCGGCCATAACAGCGTTGGGCGCATCACCGGTTACCACCAAATCAGCGTCAGGCACCCAGCTGCGTTTCGTGGTTGCCGTGGTTTGAAAGCTGCCATCTTTGCCAAGCATTTGGACCGCGGCATCAAGCGTGCCGAGTTGCGGCAGGCCAACCAGCGGCAACCGATAGCCAAGGCGTGGATCGCGCAACTCTTGGGAGAAAGCCAACACCACATGTTTGTCAGCATGGGCCGCAATCGGAAATACCCGCGCCGTAAACACGTTGCCGTGCGCTTGCTCAAGCAACGCAGGGTCTTGGCGTCGATGCAAAAAATCTTCGTAGACACGCCGGGCGCGCTGCTTTTCGACAACTTCCGCTTCGCGCAATTGTCCGGCGTTGGCCATCGCAAAACGCGACAGCGCCGCACCTTCGGGTAACGTAATACGGAATTTACCTTCGAGCACGCGCGGTTGATCGTTGCGAAAATCAATTTCCAACTGCGTAAACGCCAACGGGCCAGCGATGACCGTACGCACTGCAAGTTTGCTAATAGCGAGGCCGGTACCGTCGGAGGAACTCAACGCAAACCACGGCTCGACTTGGGGGGCCTGGGTTGCACGGGTTGCCTGCATCGCAAGTGCAAGCGCAACAATGTTGTTGGTATTTGCACCAGTTGCACGCACCATGTTGATGCTCGACGGCGGCGGCGTTGTCGGTTTGCTTGAACAACCACTAGCAACAATCGCAAGCAACGTAACAGCGATCCATGGTGGTGTACTGGCCGTCATATCGGCTCAGACACAGCGGCGCAGCAAAGGTTTCAACAAAGTTCGCGCTAGCGCCGAGAGCAGCTACACTGCCGACATGTCGTCTGCTCCGGTCGCGCCTGCGTGGTTTCGCTATTTATCGTGGAGCTGCGCGTTGTTGTTGCTGCTGTGTGCAGGGCTGCAATTCAATGATCCAGATCCGCTGCGTTGGATCGCATTTTACGCCGGTGCAGCAGCGATCTCCATCATCTTGCCACTGCGGCTGCGGGTGCACCCGGTCGCGGTCGTGCTGGGCATGGCAGCCGCCATTTGGTGTGGCTACTTGGGTGCGCCCGTTGTTGGCTTGGTAGGTCTTACCGATTTGTTCACGAAGATGAGCGACCAAGGCGGCCTGGTTGAACAAGCTCGCGAAGCGGTTGGCACCGGACTCGTTTCATTATGGCTAGCCAGCGCTGCAACGATCGCCAAGCGCCTGCTCAAACCTGCGGCCATCGTGAAGCGTACCGCCAGCGACGCAACAACGACGCAACCGCGACGCTGACGCCGTCGGCGGCTACGCGCGATGCGATCGAATCATCGTGCGAATAACCAAAACCGGAATCAAGCCAAAACACGCGGCCGAAAGCGCCAGCAAGGCGTGGCCCGGCCAAAACAATCCAATCCAAATCGATGGCGCAAAGCTGACACCAATGAGCCCCATGGAGACCCACGCCGAGCCGGCATCGGTCCAGACAGCAATGAGGATGTTGCACAGCGCAAACCCTGATAGCCACCACACCGCGACCAAGTCGATCGACATGTTCGTGCGCCAGCCCAAAAATGTAACCAGCGCGCCGAAGCAAGCGCCAGCGACGAGTGACACATGCAATCGGCGATTGGTTTTCGTCGCCAGCAGCACGCGCCGCCCAGCCCACAACACGGCACAGTAGCTAGAAATTCCAACGGCAAACGTCATGAGCAGCGTGAACGTAGTGAACGTCATGCCTAACAACGCCATGACTAACCACATCGTGCCAAGGCCGCCGTAGAACACGAACGCTAACGCAACGCGCGGTTTCGCGGCAACGCGGGCATCACCTTCATGGTCCTGCCGTGCAAGCTGGGCGCGCGCGGCGGCGTCGGCGCGTAGTGATGCTTGTAACGTATCGATACCAGCTTGCAGGGCCGGCCTTGGCTCGGGCAACTGCCGCAACAGCGCCAATGCACCCGGCGCATTTTTTTGCTCGATTTCGAAGCCAATCATCAGCTCAAGACTGGCCTGGCGGTGGGCGCTCGCAACCGCATTGTCCGGCCAAATGCGCAGCGCTTGCCGAAACCCAAAATCGGCTTCCGCTGCCAACCGCCGCACTTCGTCGCGACTATCGACGCCATTTTCCGTCGACGGCGGCTCGGCCAAGATGCGGCGCAGGTGCGTAAGATGCAGCTCACCTTGAGCGCATAAATCGAGCGAGCCGCGATGTTCGAGAAACTGCGCGACCGCCGTCCGAAATGCCAACGCGCTGTCAAAGCGGTCCACGGGATCATGCGCGGTCGCTCGATTGCAAATCTCCGCCAGTTCGCGTGGCACGGTGGCGGCGTACGCAAACGGCGCTGATTCAAACACCGAAACCAACACCATCGATAACCCGTTACCCGCGTGGCGAGGCGCATGCACCAAGACTTCATGCAGCAGGCCACCCAATAAATACACATCGGTGCGCGCCGAAATATCGATACTGCCGTTGAGCATTTCGGATGCCATGTAGGCTGGCGTGCCGGCGATGGCATCGTTGCGCGGCTCATTGAGATGCACGGCGACGCCCCAATCAAGCACGTACACCTCACCGAGATCGCCAACCATAATATTATCCGGCTTGAGATCACGATGCACCACGCCGCGGCGGTGCGCCAGTTCAATGCCGTTGCAGACTTGCATGAGAATCTCAAGATGTCGGCCGAGGCGATCGCCCCGGTAATCACCCCAGGCGGCGTGATCGTCGTGATAAATCAACGTCGACCACGGCACGCCTTGCACGCGCTTCATGATCAACATCGGCCCATCGTCGCTGCGGCCCAACGCATACGCCGGGACAATGTTCGGATGTTCGAGTGCGCCGGTGGTGCGCGCTTCCCGAATCAACGCCGCCATCGCCGCAGTGCCTTGCTGATCGGGGCGCACCCGTTTCACCGCGACGGTGCGATCAAACACCCGTTGGATCGCCAGGTCGACGCGGCCCATGCCGCCTTCGCCCAGCAACCCAATCATTTTTAAATCGGCTTCGTTGTTCGGGGTAGCTGTCGAGGCCCGGGCACCAGCGACATGCAGAAACGGTAGAACAAATTCGTCGGAGCCAACCGCCGCAAAGGGCGCACTATCAGCCAGCTCAAGGGCACTTATGGTTTGATCCGTTGCAAGCGGTAACGCGCGAATGGATTCGCCAGGCGGTGGCAGCACACCTTGCAGCGTCGCTTGCAGTCGCGCCAGCGTAGCAGCGAGCGCAGGTGCAGAATCAACAGCCACACTCAATCATGGCGTAGATAGCGGTGATTGCAAACAAAGGCCGGGGCATTTCAAGCAATGCAGTGCACTACACCGCGCCGTCTACCGACCAATGCCTCGAACGAATCATCGCAACTGGAATTGTGGCATAACACGCAACCGAAAGTGCCAACGCTGCATGGCCTGGCCAAAACAAACAAATTCCGATAGCGGGCGTAAAGGTGATGCAAATCAACGCAATAGATGGCTTCGCCGTCTTGGTGCCAGTCCAGATAGCAATCGTCATATTGCTAAGCGCGTAACCCGAAACCCAGAACGCCACCGCAAAGTCTACCGACATGTTCGTCCGCCAGCCAAAATACGTAACCAACGTCGCCCAACCAACGCTGGTAAGTAACGAAGCATGCATCCGCCGATTAATTTGTGTCTCAAGCAGCACGCGGCGGCCAAACCATACAAAGGCAGCATATATGGGGAGCGCGACGCCAAACGTCATGAGCAGCGTGAACGTAGTGAACGTCACGCCGAGTAGCGCTATCACCAAACACAAGGTGCCAAGTCCGCCGTAGAACAAGAGCGCTAAGGCTACGCGAGGATTGGCGGCGACCCGGGCATCACCTTCACGGTCCAGCCGTTCAAGCTGCGCCCGTGCGGCCGCATCTGCACGCAGCGAGGCCTGGAGCTCGGCGACGCGAGCTTGCAGGGCCGGCCTTGGCTCGGGCAACTGCCGCAACAGCGCCAATGCACCCGGCGCATTTTTCTGCTCGACTTCGAAGCCAATCATCAGCTCAAGACTGGCCTGGCGGTGTGCGCTCGCAACCTCATTGTCCGGCCAAATGCGCAGCGCTTGCCGAAACCCAAAATCCGCTTCCGCCGCCAACCGCCGCACTTCGTCGCGACTATCAACGCCACCCTCGGTCGAATCGGGCTCGGCCAAGATGCGGCGCAGGTGCGTAAGGTGCAAATCCGCTTGGGCGCATAGATCGAGCGAGCCGCGATGTTCGAGAAACTTCGCGACCGCCGTCCGAAATGCCAACGCGCTGTCAAAGCGGTCCGCGGGATCATGCGCGGTCGCTCGATTGCAAATCTCCGCAAGTTCGCGTGGCACGGTGGGGTCATATGTAAATGGCGCTGATTCGAACACCGAAACCAACACCACCGACAACACGTTGCCCGCATGGCGTGGCGCATGCGCCAGGACTTCGTGCAGCAGGCCACCCAATAAATACACATCCGTGCGCGCCGAAATATCGATACTGCCGTTGAGCATTTCGGGCGCCATGTAGGATGGCGTGCCGGCGATGGCATCGTTACGCGGCTCATTGAGATGCACGGCGACGCCCCAATCGAGGACATACACTTCACCGAGATCGCCAACCATAATATTATCCGGCTTGAGATCACGATGCACCACGCCCCGGCGGTGCGCGAGTTCGATGCCGTTGCAGACTTGCATGAGAATCTCAAGATGCCGGCCCAAGCGATCGCCCTGAAAGTCCCGCCAGGCGGCGTCATCGTCGTGATAAATCAAGGTAGACCATGGCACGCCTTGCACGCGCTTCATGATCAACATCGGCCCATCGTCGCCGCGGCCCAACGCATACGCCGGGACAATGTTCGGATGTTCGAGTGAGCCGGTGGTGCGCGCTTCCCGAATCAACGCCGCCATCGCCGCAGTGCCTTGCTGATCGGGGCGCACCCGTTTCACCGCGACGGTGCGATCAAACACACGTTGGGTCGCCAGGTCCACCCGCCCCATGCCACCTTCGCCAAGCACCCCAATCATTCTTAAATCGGCTTCGTTGTTCGGGGTAGCTGTCGAGGCACGGGCACCAGCGACATGCAAAAAGGGTAGCGTAAATTCGTCGGAGCCAGCCGCCACAAAGGGCGCACTGTCATCATGCTGGGCGGCACTGATGGTTGGATGCGTTGCCAGCGGCAAGGAGCGAATGGTTTCGCCAGGCGATGGCAGCACGCCTTTAAGCGTAGCTTGCAGGCGCACCAGCGTAGCGGCGAGCACGTTTGCAGAATCAGCAGCCATGATCCATCATGGCGTAGATGGCATTGATTGCAAACTGGTGCCGGTGCTTTTCAATAGCGGTTCGCCGTCCGCAAGTCTGCCAACGGCCTTACTTACATCGCTTTTTCCATCGCAGCGCACAGCGTTTCCATCACCTTAATCCGAGCATGATATTTGTCATTGCTTTCAACCAAGGTCCATGGCGCAATCTCCGTCGATGTGCGTTCGATCATATCGTTGACAGCGTCCACATACAGCGGCCACTTGTCGCGATTGCGCCAATCCTCAGCGGTGATCTTAAAGCGCTTCCACGGCGTTTGCTCGCGCTCTTGAAATCGGCGAAGTTGTTCGTCTTGGTCGATGTGCAGCCACATTTTGCATACCACCACGCCATGGCGCGTCAATTGTTCTTCATAGTCGTTGATCTCGCCATAGGCCCGAGCCCAATCGGCGGGGCGACAAAATCCCTCGACCCGTTCAACCAATACCCGGCCGTACCATGACCGATCAAAAATGGTCACAGTGCCAGCGCGCGATAGCCGTCGCCAAAACCGCCACAAATACGGATAACGCCGCTCTTCCTGGTCAGGTGCCGCAACCGGCACGATGCGATATTGTCGAGCATCGAGCGCGCCGGTGATGCGCCGAACCGCGCCGCCTTTACCGGCGGCATCGACGCCTTCAAACACAATTGCAGTCGAGATGCCGCGTTTGACGGCCTTGCGCGCCAAACGGTTCAGCTCGCTTTGGCTGTGCTTGAGTCGTTCCTCGTATTCGTCTTTGCTTAACGTCTTCGACAGATCCAAAGCCGATAGAATGGTGACATTGCTGGCCACCGGAGCCACAGGTACCGACACCACCTCATGCGCAACCACATCGGGCGACGCCTTAGCAGCCGCACGCGCGGCCAGTTGGCTGCGAATCGCAGCTTCGACCATGCGGCCCACCGTCAACGTCTGATACCGGCGACAGCTAGCTTCCAAGACGGTCCACGGGGCGGCTACTGTCGACGTGCGCCGCAACGCGTGCGCCGAAACCTCAGCGAAGCGATCGTACATTTCAAAATGGGCCCAATCGGTCGGCGTCACCCGCCAGCGTTGCTGTTTGTCTTTTTCGAGGCTGCGCAGTCGCTTGCGCTGCCGATCTTTCGACAGGTGCATCCAAAACTTGAGCAATACCGCGCCGTCGTCGGTAAGTTGCCGTTCGAAGGCCACCACGTCATTGAGCCGGCGTTCAAATTCATCACGCCGAATGAGCCGCCCGGCCCGTTCCACGATCGGCCCCGAATGCCAACCGCCAAAAAAAATGCCAATTTTCCCCTTGGGCGGCAACGCTTTCCAAAACCGATAATACGGCGGACGTTCCCGTTCTTCGTCGGACGGTGCGCCCAGTGCAAAAGTTTCGACAAAACGAGGATCGAGCCACTCAAGCAAGGTGTTGACGGTTTCACCTTTGCCGGCACCATCCACCCCACCGATTACGATGATCAAAGGAAAGTCAGCTGCGCGCAACGCAGTCTGCATATCGAGCAACCGCTCGCGCAAAGCCGCGACCTCGCGGTCATACTCGTCTTTGGTAACCGTACGACCGACTTCGGCAGCTTCAAACATCTTTCAATGGTGAGCCCAGCGCTAGGTAGTTTCAAGCGCCGATCGACGCTGCGACCACGCAAAATATGCGCATCTGCTAGAATCTCGTTGACGTGGTGGTGCTGGATTCAAGCGTCGAGCCAACGCCTTTGCCGCCTTGCTGTCGGCCAACTAGATCTGACTTCCACCCATCCACCGCAGCCGGCTCAGCAACATCCCCTTGACCTGGTACCTCCGACGTAAAGCCCGCCGCAGCATCTGGTTTGAACTTGTTGTGCCGCAAGCGAACTGACTAGCGCCGGTACTTCGAGTAGGGTCGCTACCCTATGCAAAATGTCGTTCCCACGCTTTTGAGTTCATTCGCCTTGGCCGCGTTCGCCGCATGCGGCGGCGGTGACAGCAACACCAACGTTGACGCTACGCCGATGGTGGATGCCCCCGACGCACCACCCGCAACCACCGATGTTACACTTGCAATCAACAAGCTGCCCGCCGATCGCTCGATGCTGCATTTTGCAGTGCTCGATGCTGCGGGCACCTGGACCACTGCGCCAGCGCCAGTCGGCAACTCAATCACCTTCAAAGTCCAAGGCCCGACGTTTGTGTTGGCCATCGGCTGCAACACTGGCTTTTTCGTTGTGACCACGGATCTGGTCCATCGCGCGACGAGCGAGCAAGGTGCCGTCGACGCACCGTTTCTGTGCGACAACACCACCGTACCGGCGAGCACCAAAGTCTCAGGCACCATTACCTCACTTGCGGGTAGCGCCAACACGGTAGCGATGGGGGACGACGTCGCCAGTGTCAACCTCGCCGCTGCGGCCACGACCGGCCCGTACGAACTTAACGTCCCAGCCGGTACCGTTGATGTATTTTCAGCTCGGCTTGATGGCAACGGCCTTGCCGTCGGAGTCGCGGTGGAACGTAATTTTGTCGTTGGCGCGACCCCCATCACCGGCAAAGACCTTGCGCTCACGGCCGCCGTGGCACCGGTGGTTGTAGTTCAACCCGGCGCACAAATTTCATCGGCGTCGACGGCTATTTTCCTGAGCGGTACCCGTTCCGCAGATCTTGATATCGTCGATCCACCGTATTCCTATGTTGGGTTGCCGATCTCATTGGCCAAATCAACTGACTTATACCAAATGACCGCCACCAACGATGATCCGACAGGCGCAGGCGATGTCTCGGTTACTACGATCGCATTGCAGCCAGCGGCGATCACATTCGAAGCCAACCTCATGGCGCCACTGACGCTGAGTGCTACCGAAGTTGCATTTACCCAACTCGCAGCGCCCGGCGTAACCCACAGTGGCTTTGGCTTCGGGCAAAACGTCGGCGGCGATTTTTATATTGAGTTCGCACAATTTTCACCCGGCTATCTTGCCGCTAAATCGACGTGGCCCGTCACCGATTTCAGCGGGCTTTCCAGTTGGCCGATCGAACTCAAAGCGGTAACCAGCAAAGGGCGGTCATTCACGATTACCGGCGCGATGGCCACCGGCACGCCCGCCACTGCAGGCTTCCGCGCAGTCCGCCATAGCAACAACGTAGAGATTCCGGCAACGATGATGCGGCAACGGCTCGACGGTAAATTGCCAGCCGCCGTGCGTGCGCTTAAAAATAGGTTTGCCCAACGCATGCAGGCCGCGGCGTTGTAACCAACTGATGCTGCCGGCTGAGCAACGTCGAACTTACGCCGCCGGTGTGGCCAAAGCGGCGCGCTCGGCTTTGGTAATTACCTGAGGCACCGCTGCGGGCTGCCCCTGCGCATCAAAATACGGCGACGGTTTTCCGCGACCGGTCATTTTCCAACGAGCCAGCAGCGCACCAACGCGCAACATCATGCCGACCAAAGCGAGTTTACGATCTTTGATCGGACCCGCCAAAGCCGACGCGCCGTTGACGCTCAGCGCCGGCCCCAACACCTGCGTACGATCGACCGTAGAGTCCAAAATCGTCGTCGGGAACCCCACAAATGGCAACCCAGCAGACACGGTGCTGCCCAACGGTGTCGCGCAGCACGTCGCATAAAAGCGGAACATGCCCTTGGGCGAAAGCCGCATGCACGCTAACCGATCGCGGCCCTGCGCGATCCGAACATCACCTTGAGCGAGATGCAGAATATCGACGCCACCGCGGGCGTCGAGGTGATCTGGCCGTTGCAACCAGTTGACGAAACCACGGCAATCGCCGCAGTAACACACGACGCGGTTGGCTTGACTGCGACGGTAGTTAACGATGGTACCGCTAACCTGCCCGCAGCGGCACGCAAATGTAAGGTCCATGCAGGCAGTCTACGTGAGCGCGTCATTGCCCGCTATTGCCAAGAACGATTTCACGCAAACCGCCCTACCTGTACACGTGGGATCTGAGCAACGGCGGCAAGGCTGGTGGGTGCAGTGGTGCCTGCCCTGGCCGCGACAGCTGCGCCGGGTGTGTTACTCTTTCGGCGTGAAACGGCGCTTGTCTCCCAAGCAAAAAGCTTGGCTAGTCGGTGTGGTGTTAGGCGTCATCGTTGGCTGCCTAGCAGCCACGATGGTGTATGTGCGGCCCGCATTTATCGAACGCGGCGAACTTTGGACCTACGACATTCGGGCCCGGCGCGCCGCGGCGACGACGCTACCGCGCCAAGACATTTTGATGGTGCATGTCGACGAGCTAGACATCGACAGCGTCGAACGCAACACCAACCTTAGCTGGCCTTGGCCGCGTGCCTTGTTTGGCTACATCACAACGTATGCGCAACGCGCAGGCGCCAAAGCCGTGGTGTTCGACTTTGTGTTTCAAGATCGTGGCCGGGATTCGGTCGACGACGCTAGCGAATTTGCCAACGCGTTGCGGGCCAGCAACCACTCGGTAATCGGCTTAGCGTTGACCAAAGAGCTATTGGTCGACGAGTTACCGACGGGCCCATGGGCCGCCCTGCTCCGGCGGGTCGCCAATCTCGACGAGGCCCACACCGTGGCCATGCTGCTGCAAAGCTGGAACGTGCGCGCGTTTTTGATCCCCGACGGCAACCAAGTCGCGGTGTGGTACGGCGGATTCGCCACGCGCGACGAAGTTGTTGAGACCTGGCAACGTTTGCAAACGTCGGATACGGCGGGGCAATTGATGATTAACGCACCGACGGACGCACCGGCGAACACAGCACCCACCGACACTGCCCCGGTTGACCCGCCGGCCGACGCAGCGCCGGTCGAACCAACGATGCGGCAACTCACTGCGCCGGAATTGGCCGGCGAATTTCAGATCAATGAGGTCATCAGCGCCAAGTATGGTTTTGTCGCCAACCAACAGAGCGCAAAAATTTCGCAGTCCAACGGCATGGACCCACCGCTCGGGGTGCTAGCCACCGCCCCGACCCGGCTTGGGCATGTGCATCAAGCCAATGACATTGATGGCGTTATCCGCCATCACAAGCTGCTGGTTCGATATCAAGACCGCTGGTTTCCGTCGCTGCCGTTGGCGGCCTATCTCGTCACCCATCCGACCGAGCAGGTGTCGATGCACGGCGACACGCTGCACCTTGGCAACAAGCGCATCGTACTCGACGACAACGGCGCGGCAGCCATCCGCTGGACCCGACCCGATCGCACCGCTAGCATCGGGGCCTACGAAATTTTGCGCTCACAAGCATTGCTCGACGAAGGCAAACCACCGTCGATTTCGAATGATGTATTCAAAGACAAATACGTCATCATCTCGGCCGTCGCGCACAGCTTGCGCGACTTGCGGGCATCGCCGGTAGACAAGTCCCATCTCGGTGCCGCGATCAATGCCAACGTCATCGACAATCTTGAAAGCGGCAGATTTATCGTCCGAATTTCGGACACTCGCGACGCATTGATTACGTTCGCTTGTTGTGTCCTACTCACGATGCTCATCGGGCTCCTGTGGCTGGCGGTCCGCAACGTCGGGTTCATGCTCGGCGCCGTTACTCTATTGTTGGCAGTTGCGCTGTGGAGCTACTGGCGCTTAGCTACTTGGTTACTGGTCGAAACCGACCTCTGGATCAGTTTAGCCGTGCCGTTTGTTGCCATGGTGGTGACCGCGTTTTCAACATTGCTCACGTTATCAGCGCAAGAACGCAACTCGCGCCGCTTCGCCACCGAAGCACTCGGCCGCTACACCTCCAAAGCGCTGGTGCAAGAACTGCTCGATCACCCCGAACATCTCTCACTGGAATGGGGCCGCCGCCGACCGATGAGCGTGTATTTCTCCGATATCGCCGGCTTCACCACCATTTCAGAAGGCCTAACGCCTGAGCGATTGGTCGCATTGCTCAATGATTATTTGACGCATATGACCGACATCGTGCTCGCCCATGGCGGTGTTATCGACAAATACATCGGCGATGCCGTCATGGCTTTTTGGGGTGCGCCGGTCGACGATCCGCTACATGCGCAGCATGCGGTGGCGTGCGCGTTGGCCATGCGCAAACGCTGTGACGAATTGCGTCCGGTATGGAAAGCGCGTTTTGGCTACGAAATTTTTGCACGCGCCGGCGTCAATTCGGGCAACGCGGTGGTCGGCAACATGGGCAGCAAACACAAATATAATTACACCGTGATGGGTGACATGGTGAACCTGGCGTCTCGCCTCGAAGGTGCCAACAAAGCCTACGGCACCTACCTCATGATCAGTGAATCCACCAAAGCGATTGTCGAACACCAGTTTGATTTGCGCGAACTTGATTTGGTTGCAGTCAAAGGCAAAGAGCAACCGGTCCGCGTGTTCGAAGTCATCGATGTCAAAGGTCATGCTCCAGCCGCAGCGTTGGCCAACGCGACCGCGTTTGTGACCGCGTTAACGTTGTATCGCAATCGTGAATTTGCACAGGCGAAAGAGGCATTTGCCGCGCTCGCTGAGCATGATCCAACCGCGAAAGTGTATGTGGATCGCTGCTTGCATTTCCTGGAACAGCCACCCAAACTATCAAGCGACGGCACGTGGGACGGCGTTTGGCACATGACGGAGAAGTAACGATGACAAACACGCAATATCGCCATGCGGATAAAACCATGAATTATCACAGCCAGTTGGCAAAACGCCTGGGTCGAGTTTTGCTGTGGATCGGGTTGGCCACCAGCGCGACTTCGATCACAACCCTGACCTCACTGGCTGTCGCAGGAAATCCCACTGTGAAAATCGGCAGCACCGTGACGGTACGAGTGTTGTCCGCAAAGGTGATGAAAGCTGCAAAGTTCATTGGGCCCAGCGCGGCCTCGGTTTCGCGCGGCGAGCAGCTCAGGGTGGTAGCAACCAAAGGCGACTGGTTTTCGGTTACCGGCAATTTTGCCGGCACCGGCTGGATTCACCGCAGCAGCGTCGAAAATCGAGCGGTCGCGCTTTCGTCGAAACCAGGCGGCACGGGGAGCGGCACGGCTAGCAGCGATGAAATCGAACTAGCGGGTCGCGGTTTCACGCCCCAAGTTGAAAGCCAATACCGACAAAAAAATCCCAACCTTGATTTTGCCCATGTCGATGGCATCGAAGCGATAACCCTTGATGGTAGCGAACTGCAAGCGTTTGTCGACGAAGGTGGCTTGGTTGGCGCCGATCCTAACGCCGCTGCGGCGGCAGCACCACCATCAGTCCCCACGCCCAAAAAACCGGCGACGAAAGGCAGCAAATAATGCGTGGCCTGCAAGGCAAAACAAGGTTGGCGTTACTTGCGGTTGCCGGCTTGGCCCTGCCCGCCACCGGCTGCAAACTAAACCTCACACCTGAAACGCTGATCAAAGGCGTGCAGGGTTATGTGGAAGCGCGCAAAGACCTCACGCCGGAAAATGAATACTTCGTCGGACGCTCGGTCGGCACCAACATTTTGGCACGCAACAACTACGCTTACCTCGACAAAGACGGCTGGAGTCGAGGGCAACTCAACGGCTTCACGCTGTATGTCAACGCGGTCGGCGCCGTGCTTGCCAACGCTGCGCTCGATGTTCAACACAGCGGCGACCGGCCAGCCCCGATCGCTGGTTGGCATTTCGTGATTCTCGATGACAGCATCGTGAATGCATTCGCTGCGCCGGGCGGATATATCTTCATCACGCGTGGTGCGCTGCAACTCGCAAGCAACGAAGACGAACTCGCGGCAGTGTTAGCGCACGAAATCGCCCACGTCCGACGCGGCCACGCCTTGGGTTCAATTAAAAAATCGCGCATTTCAAGTGTCTACAAAGAAGCCCTGACCTCGTCGGTCGAACTCGATCAACAGGCCTTGGGTGGCCTGGCGCAGGCATTTGATGGCGCGATGGACGACATGCTCGACAGCCTGTTAGTCAAAGGCTACTCGCGCGATACCGAATTCGAAGCCGATGCCATCGGCATGGAGATCATGGCCAAGGCCGGCTACAACACTGACGCATTTGTGGCGTATCTCGATCGCTTGCAACGCCAACAAGCTACCGGGTCAGGCGGATTTTCTGCGACTCACCCCAAAGCGAGTGACCGGGTCGCTACGCTTAAAAAAATCCGCAGCAAATATCAAATGCATCCAGTAGTGGCAAAACGTACCGCACGCTTCGTTGCCGCCCGCGCCGCTGCAACGCTGTAAGTCAAAGCCGCGCGCAAAGCTACGGCTGCAACATGCGCTCGACCCAATACCGGCCTGGCGCCCGTGCCGTGAGTTCGGTAAGGCGCTGAATCGCAGCCGGCTGATCACCGGTTGCAGCATCGAGCGCTGCCGCTTCGCAGGCTTGCCACGTCGAGAGCAGCGGGACGTGATATCCAACATAAAAATCGAACGGCGCTTGATAGACCCGACGCAGCGTGGCCCGGGTTGCCGCATCAAGGGCCACCGGCGTCACCGGCACTTGAGGTTTGGCGAGCAAGCAGCCAAAGCCAGTAAACGTGGCATAGGCCCGCAACAAATCCGCCAACACGCGTGGATCACCGTACGCTGGCTGCGCAATGGTTGCTTCGTGCGCCAACGCTTCGAGCTGCTGCGCCATTACTTCGGCATCGCTCCGGTTGATCAACCCGGCTACAAACAAACACGCTGCGCGCTGCCGAATACCTGAATCTTCGCCGCCCGGCAGACACGGCGCGACAGTCACTGCGGCGCCAGCGGCATCACCGTCCATCCACTGCAACAAAGCCAACGCTGCGCGCCGAATCGGCCGCCGCGCATCGCGAGCCCGCGCCATCGATTTTCGATACAGGTCACGAGCGCGCACCAAATCACCTTGCAACGCGTACACCTTACCGAGTCCAGCCAGCGTGTCTTCGCCTTCGTTGAGTCGGCGTGCTTCATCAGCAGCCAACGCAGCCTCGGCAAATTGCCCAGCCACCGCCAAGGTCGTGGCATACACACCGACGGCATCGGCTTCGCCAGGAAACGCGTCGCGATACAACTTACCGATGCGCACCGCTTGTTGCGGTTTATCAAAATACAACAACACCGCTGAGTAGTGGTCGTAAATCCGGCCGCGAAACTGCGAGGCCGCGCTGGTGAGTAGTTCGGCATACGCAGTTTGGGCGCCAGCATAGTCGCCGCTCCGCATTTGCATTTCGGCAGCCCAAAATTTCAATTCACGATCAGGAATTGCACGCGTTGCAGTCAACGCCTCCGATGCAGCGCCTGGACCGCGTCGGTGTAACGCGATCGCACCATCAAGCAACGTTCGATCTTTGGTTTGGCTTGGCACCGTGGCGGCAATGGCTTCCGCTGTTGCAAGCGCTGCATCGCGATCAAGATTTGGTGCGCCGCCAAAAAGCAACATATACGCCAAGGCTCGCGGGTGCTGGGGAGCTGCGGTTAAAGCAGCGCGCAACGACGACAAAGCTTTGTCCGCAAAAAAAACATCGTATTCCTCGAGGGCCTGTTGCACGTAGGCATCGCCGGGTCGCATCGCCACCGGCCGCTGCGTCCACCACCATAGGCCAGCCGTGCCCAACACCAGCATCAGTGCCCCCAGCGCAACCATGAGCGGCCAGCGTCGTTGCCGCGGAGTATAGAGTTGGCGACGCACCGCAATTACCGCATCGCGGAGCTGGCGCATCGTTGGGTAGCGGCCGTTGGGCTGCTTAGCGAGCGCGCGCTGCAACACGCCCATAACCGCCGCTGGCGCACCGGCAATCACAGGCGGCGGCAATTCGGCGATTTGCAAAAATAGTTCGTCGACCCGCGTCGCCGAATACGGCGGCTTACCGGCAATCATTTCGTACGCCAAAATACCCACCGAAAAGACTTCGGAGCATTGGGTCGGGAGCCCGCCCGCCACTTGCTCGGGCGACATGTACATCGGCGTACCCAACAACGAGCCTGCGTCAGTTTCATATGCTGCCAGATCGGCGCGCCGCGACGCACTCTGTTGGGCCGACGAGATCTCGGCAAGAGGCTGCGGCACCGCGTCTTGGCCGGCCGCGACGGACTCGGCGCTGCCATGCCCACCAGGCTGCGACGGCATCGTGGCGTCCATCGCTACCGCGTTGGCACTGAGGCGTCGCCGGGCTGCTTGTAACCGGCTCAGCGAATCAGCCGGGCCGCGTTCGGCGGCGTCCGCATGTAACATTTTAGCCAAGCCAAAATCCAAAACTTTCACCAGTCCGTCGCTGCTGATCATGACATTGGCGGCTTTGATGTCGCGGTGCAAAATGCCGCGCGCGTGCGCGGTCGCGAGCGCGTCGGTAATATCTTCAAGCCAACGCAACGTGCGTTCCAACTCAGCAGGGCCATCGCTGCGCAACATCTCGGCGAGCGTGCGACCTTCGACCAACTCCATTACTAAGATGTCTTCGCCGTTGTGCTCGACGATATCAAACAAAGTTACGACGTGAGCGTGGCGTACCGCTGCGGCGGCGCGAGCTTCACGCAGTATGCGCGCCCGCCGTTCGGTATCGCCCGCAAGATCTGGCGGAAGCACTTTAAGTGCAACATAACGATCGAGCCGTTCATCTTTGGCGCGCCACACTTCCCCCATCGCACCATGACCCAACGGCGCGACTAAGCGATACGGACCAATCAGGGTGCCAGGCTCAGCCACGGGCCAATTGTACGCAGCCACCACCGTGCGCGCTACGCATCAGGTCGATCACGTTGGGTTCCGACATGCCGCGTTACATGCCTGGCAACAGTTGCAGCGACACGATCGCATCGCCACCGTCGTAGTCGGCCGCCACGCTGAAATGCCACTGGGCCATTTGACCTTCGATGCAGCGATCCAATTCATCGGCAAACCCATCAGCGGAGGCCGCGGCGATCCGGCCCGTCGCCGTGAGCGCGAGTTTAAGCGTGACCCGGCCTTGGGCATCGCCTGCGCCTGCCATATACGATCGATAGCAGCGTTGGAGTCCGGCGCGATACACATTGGCGATGCGATCTGCAAGATCGATCGGCACGTCGTCGCCACCAGGGTTTGGTACTAGCTTAGGCACAACCCTGCCGCCTAGCACTTCTTTCGTGTCCTGCCGTCTTGGCCGCGGAGGCGCTACCTTGAATTGTGGCCGGCGTATTGGTCGCACACCCGGCCGCATTTGAACCCGGATGAGTTCGCGCGCTTTGTCGGCAACATTACCGTCCCACCCACGCCGCTCGAAATCTAGCTGCACCCAATCGGCGAGCCTATCACGTCAATCCGCGTCGCGACACACGGCTTGATGAAGTGGGTACATAGACGTGAGACACTTACAACTATTGAATATGTGCATATGGCATACGTCAAACGCACATGATAGACGTCAGACAAGCGATGAGCCTCAAATATCCTTTTTTTTCGATGCTAGCGGCAATTCTTGGAAGCAGCGCATGTCGAAACACGAAGGAAGTGGACAAAGTTGCACCAATCACCAAGACTTCGCAAAACGATACGCGCGATTCGTGCGCGAACAGCACTGAAGCACTGAAAGCAACGAAGAAACCACCTGAGCTCGATAAGACAGTCAAATGGCCACCTGCAGAGGGCGGTGCTTGTAGTGATAATTTAAATTCTTCGGATCGTCCAGATTTTAACGGAGATCGCGTCAGCGATGTCACCGTGAGCTGCGACTTAGACGGAAGCGATTTCACAGTATTCCTATACCAGACACAACCTAATGGATGTTTGTTACCATTAGGCAGTATCCTTGGGCTACAGTGGGAAGTGCTTGCAGATAAAAGCGACGGATACAAGAAAATTTCCTCACGTTCACGACCGTCCCACGACGAAGAAGAAACGCTGGTCCCAGAGACCATTTACGCATTTAGTCCCAAGACTAAACAGTACGAACCCCAAGATTCAAAAGTTGAAGGATACGTCCTTGATGACAGTTCAAGC
>JAGPDK010000381.1 GCA_018057605.1 Kofleriaceae bacterium
GATGACGCTTTGCAGATCGCGCACCATCCACGGATACGGATGCGGCCCGGCAACCGAGCCGATCAAATAAAACGTATCGCGCACGTTGGTCACCCAATCGCGCAACGCTTCGTTCATCGCATCTTTGAGTGTCCGGGTTCCGGACGTTACCGAATGCACCGTCGCGCCCAGCAAGCGCATACGCTCAACGTTGAGGGCTTGGCGCTCGACATCCTCGGCGCCCATATACACTTCGACCGGCAGGCCCAGCAACGCCCCAACGGTGGCAGTGGCAACGCCATGTTGGCCAGCGCCAGTTTCGGCGATCAAGCGGCGCTTACCCATGCGTTGCGCCAGCAGCGCTTGGCCGATGCAATTGTTAATCTTGTGGGCGCCGGTGTGATTGAGGTCTTCACGTTTGAGGAACACCCGGCCACCCACTTGCTTGGACAAGCGGGCGGCGTAGTACAAACGCGACGGTCGCCCGACATAATCTTCAAGCAGCACATCAATATCAGCCCAGTAGCTCGTGTCTCTGCGCGCCAACGTCCAAGCCGCAGTCAACTCATCGATCGCCGGCATCAGCGTCTCAGCAACGTACTGGCCACCGAAATCTCCGAACCGACCCTCGATGGGCCCGGGCGGTGCGGGCAATTCAGGCAGCAGCTCGCGCGTTCGACTTTCGCTCATGCTGCTGGGTAGCATCGATCACCACCGCCCGCACGTTGACGTGAATCTTTCTACACGTCGCGCGTGACTACGTCGGGGCAACCGCGCGCACCGCGGCTACAAAGGCCCGGACTTTGTCGAGATCCTTCACGCCTGGCGTCGATTCAACCGCACTTGCAACATCGACGGCCCACGGCTGCACCACCGCGATCGCGCGCTGCACATTGCCCGCGTGCAACCCACCGGCCAAGACCAACCGTGGCATAGGTTGGGCGACAACCAGGTCAGCGACGAGCTGCCAGTCAAACGCCACGCCGCCACCACCACGCCCTGGGCTCGGAGTATCAAGCACAACTGCGGCGGCGCCAGCGTTGGCCCAGCTTGCCAAGGTTGCGGCCATGGTTGTGTTTGCGTCGGCGTGCACCGCGACGGCTTTCCACACTTCACAACCGGTCACAGCGATAACTTCGGCGACAAACGTGGCCGGCTCATCACCATGCAACTGAATCACATCGAGGTGCGCCTGTGCAGCCACCGCTACGATCTCATCGACGGACTGATTGACGAACAAACCGACCACCGCGGTGCGCTGGCCATCTCGCTCCCGTAATGCCGCTGCAATGTCAGCGCCGTGTGTCGCGGCCACAAAACGTTTGGACCCCGGCCAAAAATTTAGCCCAATGAAATCAACACCAGCGTCGGCGACGGCCACCGCATTGGTGGCGTCACGCAAACCGCATATTTTGATCAGCGTGGTCACCTGGCCCTACGCTTCTGGCAAGCCACGCAGCTGCCGCAACGCTTGCCCAGGCGAGGCAGCGCGCATCAAACTTTCACCGACCAGCACCGCATGGGCGCCGACCGTACCCAACAACACAAGATCGGCGGCGACGCGAATGCCACTTTCAGCTACCAGCACGGCATCCTCGGGCAACATCGGCGCAATCTGGCTGGTTAGTGACATGTCGAGGGTGAATGTCGCGAGATCGCGATGATTGACGCCAATCAACGTCGCTCCCGCCGCCAGTGTCGCCGCAACTTCGCTAGCGCGATGCACTTCGACTAACACATCCAACCCAAGCTCCAGCGCCGCCGCGTGCAGGTCGGCCAGTTGCCGGGGCGGCAACGCCGCAGCGATCAGCAAAATGCCATCGGCGCCAGCGGCCCGGGCTTCGATCACTTGATACTCGTCGACGATAAAATCTTTGCGCAACAACGGCACGGCCACAGCATCACGACACTGGGCCAGAAATTCGAGGGCACCGTCGAAATAATCGCGATCCGTCAATACCGACAAGGCCGCGGCGCCGCCCGCGGCATACTCCCGCGCGATGGTCGCCGCGTCAGCACCCGGCCGAATCGGCCCAGCCGAAGGCGACGCGCGCTTGATTTCGGCCAATACTCGCACCGGCTGCCCGGGCTCGCGCCGCAAAGCCGCAGCTAATCCGCGCGTGGGTGGCGCATTGCGGGCAACATTCAAAAGTCCGGTTACCGGACGTTCAAGTTTGGCGCTGGCAACCTCAACGCGTTTGGTTGCCAAAATTTTATCGAGAATAGACTCAGCCATGACTCACCTCGGCCCAGCGATGTAACACGCGCTCCGCTCGGCCATCCCGCACTGCGGCTGCCGCACGTAACGCACACGCAGTTAGCGTCACCGGCGTCAAAGCATCACCGTCGAGCACTGCCAACGCTAGCGCCGCCGTCATCACGGCTGCCGAAAACACCGCATGATTGGCCTGCCCTGGATCGACGCTGCTCGCTGCAAGTACATCGCGTAGGCGCTGCGCGTTGAACTGGGCATCGCCACCGGCCAAGTGCACAGGATCAGCTTCCGTCATACCAAAATCATACGGCTGCAACGTAAACTCATGCACCGAGCCATGGCCGAGGCTAGCGCTGCTGTGCACGCCATGCGTGCCGTGATGGTCCCAATACGCAACCTGAGTGTGGCCGCGCACCGCGATTTCATCAATGCCACCGGCACCATGCACCACCACCGCGCGACGCAAGCCCAAGCGGCCCAACGCCAATGCCATCGGCACACACCATTGCGGCGCGAACACGCCAACAACTTGGTGCTCGACCCGTGCGGGATTGGTCAGCGGCCCCAGCAAATTGAACAATGTGCGCACGCCGAGTTCGCGGCGCGGCCCGGCGGCGTGTTTGGTTGCGGTATGAAACGCTGGCGCAAACGCAAATCCAATGCCGACGTCACGCATGCAGCGCTCGACGACTGCAGGCGAAGCGTCAACCCGCACACCTAACGCTTCGAGCACATCGGCCGACCCGGCTAGCGAAGACAACGCGCGATTGCCGTGTTTGGCAACCACCCCACCGCACGCCGCCACGATGATCGCGGCCAGGGTCGAAATATTCACCGTGCCACTGTTGTCACCACCGGTGCCACAAGTATCAATGCTGCGCTCGGGGTGTGGGCTTTGTAGCGGCACCGCACGCGCCCGCATGGCCATCGCTGCACCGGCAAGTTCCTCGGCGGTTTCGCCTTTGGCCGCCAACGCGACGAGCAGCCCTGCGATTTGCGCCGGCGTCGCAGCGCCGTCCATAATGTGGCCAATGATACCGGCCATCGCATCGGCGGAAAAGTCTTGCCGACGCAACGCCTGTGCAATCGCGGCTTTCACATCACTCACGCGCGTGGCCTCGATGTGCCATCGCAATAAAGTTCGCAAGCATCGCTTTGCCGGCGGTGGTCATGATCGATTCCGGGTGAAACTGCACGCCTTCAATCGGCGCGCGCCAGCCCGGCCGGCCGCGATGGCGCACGCCCATGATCTCGTCGGTCCAAGTTTTGGCCGTCACTTCGAGTTCATCCGGCATCGACTCGGGCGCGATCACCAGCGAGTGATAACGGGTTGCGACGAAGGGGTTTTCAATGCCGGCAAATAGGCCCTTTTCGTCGTGAAACACCTTGGAAGTTTTGCCGTGCATCACCTTGGGTGCACGCACCACGCGGCCACCGAAAACTTGGCCAATGCTTTGATGGCCCAAGCACACGCCCAACAGCGGTATTTGCCCGCCGAAGGTTTTGATCACTTGCATCGAAATGCCAGCTTCATTGGGCGTGCACGGCCCGGGCGAAATCACCAGCGCCGCCGGTGCCAGCCCGGCAATCGCGTCGATGGTAATGGCATCGTTGCGCACCACGGCAACGCGAGCGCCGAGCTCGGCAAAATACTGCGCCAAATTCCACGTAAACGAATCGTAGTTATCGACTAACAACAATGGCAAGCCGTCGGCCGCGCCCAAGTACTGCATTACGGGCGAACTCACGCGGCACCGCCTTGGCCGCCGGCACCGGCTTCACGCGCCAACTCAATAGCGCGTAGCACCGCCGACGCTTTGCTAATGGTTTCGTCGTATTCGGCGCTGGCCACTGAATCAGCGACGATGCCGGCGCCCGCTTGCACGTAAATAGTGTCGCCGACCGCAACCATGGTTCGAATCGCAATCGCAAAATCCATATTGCCGGTGTAACTCACGTAGCCCACCGCGCCACCGTATAGGGCGCGTTGATGCGGTTCAAGCTCATCAATGATTTCCATCGCTCGAATCTTGGGTGCGCCCGACAACGTGCCGGCCGGAAACGCTGCATGCAGCACATCGAACCAGGTTTTGTCGTCGGCCAACCTGCCAACCACATGCGAGGTTAAGTGCATGACATGCGAGTAGCGCTCGATCACCATGGTTTCGGCCACGCGCACTGAGCCCGCTTGCGCGACCCGGCCAACATCGTTGCGGCCCAAATCAATCAGCATCAAATGTTCGGCGCATTCTTTGGGATCAGCGCGCAGTTCATCCGCCAACGCGGCATCTAACGCAGCCGTGCCACCGCGGGGCCGGGTGCCGGCAATCGGCCGCAGTGAAATATCACCGTCGACCAACCGCACCAAGGTTTCTGGCGAGGCACCGGTTACGGTGGCTTCGCGGTAGTTGAGATGAAACATATACGGTGACGGATTGGTCAAGCGTAGCGCGCGATACGCCGTGAGGCCATCAACGCCGGCCCGCGGCAGCGCAAACCGCTGCGACAACACCACTTGAAAGGCATCGCCGGCAGCGATGTATTCGCGAATGGTTTCAACCCCACGTTCGAACTGAGCGCGCGGAAACGTCGACGGTGGCACGACCGGCCGCTGCCGTTGCAGCGACGGTGCTTCGAGAGTTGGCAAGCGCCGCGTGCCTTGCCGCAACGCAACCACCAACGCATCAATACGTGCAGTTGCTAGTTCCCAAGCGCGTTCAGCGCGGGCCGGATTCGCCACATACGGCGTGGCCACAACTTTAAGAGTTTGCCGCAAGTTATCAAAAATCAACAAGGTGTCAGTCAGCACCATGCACATGGTCGGGACGTCGGCCCCAGCTGGCGCACGCGATGGCAAATCTTCAAACGCCCGCACCGCATCGTAGCCGAGCCAGCCCACTGCCCCGCCCCAAAACCGCGGCAAACCGGCCACGTCGACCGGTTTCATATCAGCCAACACTTCGCGCAACGCCGCGCTAGGATCCGTAGCCAACCAGCTTGCTTCACGCGGCGCACCACCGTGATCGAGATCAAACCAAATAGCCGTGGCGGTGCCGCTATGCCAACGCAGCACCGCCCGCGGTGCGACCCCAACGAACGAATACGCCGCCCACTGCTCGCCGCCGACCACGGATTCCAGCAAAAACGAATATTCACCGCCGGCAATCGCCGCATACGCGGCCACCGGGGTCTCGGTATCCGCCACCAATTCGCGGTACACGGGAATCAAATTGCCGTGCGCCGCCGCAGCGATAAACTCTTCACGGCTTGGCGTATACATTCGCGTTGCAAGGTAGCCGTCGCCGCGTCACAGCACAAGGTCAGCGATCGCCTGTGCGCCACCGGGCCTTAATGATATAGACAGCGCATGACTGCAAGCGCTAACGAACTTTCGTCTGTGGACCCTGAAATCGCCGACCTGCTAACGCTCGAAGCGCGCCGGCAATCCGACAAGGTCCGGTTGATTGCATCGGAAAACTACGTTTCGAAAGCCGTGCTTGCGGCCACCGGCTCGGTGCTGACCAATAAATATTCCGAGGGCTACGCCGGCAAGCGCTACTACGAAGGCCAACAATACGTTGATGCAGTCGAATCGATTTGCATCAGCCGCGCCAAGTCGTTGTTCAGTGCCGACCACGTCAA
>JAGPDK010000382.1 GCA_018057605.1 Kofleriaceae bacterium
AATCGGTACGGGGCTACGTTGCTGCCGTAATTTGCCGGACGGCGTTAGGTAGGACTTGTGCATAATTACTCACGCTGCTTTGTGCCGATCCATCGTGACTGGCATGGTTACGCGTCAGTCCCAGCCTTAATGGTGGGCTCCTGCCTCGTGCCATGCCAGCTAGGTGGCTCGACCCAAATCATGGGTCGGTAATTCATTTCCAAGTCCTTAGTCGACGACGACCGACCAACGTCATCGCGCCGAGCACCCAGATGGCACCGCTGGTGGTGCCACGATGGGAGCTGCACCCACCGGTGTCGGCGGCATCCACGATCGGGGCGGCCGGGTCGGTTGGGTTGGCCGGGGCGGCCGGGTCGGTTGGGTCAGGATGCGTAAGTGGTTTGGTTAGCGCGCCGTGCATCACGACATATAAGTCCGAGTTGTAGAAGAAGTCGAAGTGACCAACAAACTGGCCGTCGCAGCCGACGCCGATGTTGATCGCGCCGGGGATGATCGACGTTTCGTACGGCTGGATGTACTCGTCGGTGCAGGAGTAAACCGAGGTGACGTCAACCGTTGCAGGTAGCGGCGCATTGTTCACGGTTTCAAGAAACGTACTACCCGGGGTGAGATCGTCGAGGGCTGGCCACCCAACGAACGACGCGGCGAGCGGGGCTTTGGGTAGGCCGTGTTGGGGCGAAATGAAGGTAACCAGCCGATGCACGTGCGCATCGCCACCGAGGGCTTGGATGTAGTGCCGAGCGATCAGGCCGCCCGTGCATTCGGCGAGAATGTCAATTTTGGTTTCGCCTGATTCGGCGACCACGCGATCGACCACAGCCGCGAGTGCATCGGCGTTTTCGAATAGATCACCGCTGAGCAGGGCCGGCGGCTCGTACATCACGGTCTTGAACCCATCACGTTGTAACCGCGCCACAATGGGATCAAACGAGGTTGCCGGAATCGTGACACCAGTAATTAACAGCACGGTGCGCGTTTGAGTCAGCCGTGGCGGTGGAGTTTCGCTCAGTTGCAGCGACGCTGCACGGTCAGCGGCGTACTTGTCCACGAAGTAGTCGCCCCAGTAGTGCGGGTCTTTCATGTCGCCTGCTGGCAAGCCAGCACAGGTACCTAGGGTGGCGATCGAAGCAAGGACGAGTTGGTTGAACATGGGATGCTTTCGTTTGTTAATTGATTGAACGTTCAGTCGGTAAATGTCTTGAGATCCTTTAGCAACTAAATGCCTTTGACGTCAAACAAAAATTTGACGAGTTGACAACTGTTTGATTATTATACGAATATTCATTCAGTAATGAAGGTCAAAGCCAAACGAGGCCGTCCACCGGCCCGATCCGATCGCCGTGAATCGATTCTCGAAGCGGCGTTACATGCGTTTGTTGAACGCGGGTTCCACGGCACGGCGATCCCGCAAATCGCCGAGCGCGCCAATATCGCGGCCGGCACCATCTATCACTACTTTGAAAGCAAAGAAGTGCTGGTTAACGTGTTGTATCGATCGTGGAAGGCGCTGATTTCGCAGCGGGTGTTTGCAGCGTTTCCCCAAGCCGCTCCGGTGCGGGAACAGTTTAAGGTGATGTGGAACGAGATGGTTGCGTTTGCAACAACGTGGCCGGCAGCGTTTGCGTTTATCGAATTGCACAATCATGCGTCGTATCTTGACGGCGAAAGTCTGGCGATCGATCGCACCATGAAGGATTTTGCTCAGCTGATCATCAAGCGCGCACAAATCGAAGGTTTGGTTAAGCCGCTGGATGCCATTGTGTTGATGGAATTAGTCTTTGGTGGATTCGTCGGGATGATGCGCGCACATGGTGAGAACCGCATCGTGTTTACTGAGGCAATGCTACGTGATGCTGAACAGGCGTGTTGGGATACGATCGCGGTGCACGCAACATAGCGGCTCGTGGCCAAAGGTTGCTGTTACGATGGATAACGAAACTGCACACCAACGCCGCCTTCGACGTCGACGCGCAGCCAGCGCACGGCGGTAAGTGTGCCGCCGACGAAGACGTAGGCCGACAAACTGCGACGCAGATCGAACCACAGCCCGTTGATGCTGCGAACTCCGAAATCAACGCCTCGGTCTTGGCCTGTGGCGTCTTTGTAGCCGGTAAGGTCGAGCACGAGTTGCGCGGTAGTGAAAAGCTTTGAGGTTTTACCTTCGGAGTAGTAATAGCGAACGCCTGGGGCGAGATGAAAGATCCGCGGTCCAGCGGTGCCGGCGTTGCCTGCCGGTGCAAAGTCGCGTTCCACGCCAAGGCGCAGTTCCAAAATGGCATCGGCTTTGCTAGTGGCACCGTAGGAAAATTCGAAATCAAGGCTTAGCGGGGCACGGCCTAGACATACTGGCGAGTTGCCACTAGCGGTGTCAGCCGATCGCTCGCCGCAAAAGTCGGCACCGTCGTAGGGGGTGAGCCAACGAAACGTCGCGGCCGTGCGCAGAGACAGGCCAAACTGGCCTTGGTGCGACAAATCATGCGGCATTAGCAAGGCTGGCGGCGGGGCTGGCGCCGCCGGGGGCGCAGTTGCAGTGGGATTTGCTACGCTGATGTCAGCGGCCTTGTCCGCCTCAGCGCCAGCAGTCGGGGGCGGTTCAAGTGCTTCGGCTGTTGTCGCAGTAACTGCGGACATCACCAGCGCAAGTGCGACGGCACCAGACAAACCAAAAGGTTTCATGGTGACAATCTAACACAATCCACGACGGTGCTTGCAACCTCGCACCATGGTCGGCACAGTCTAGTGGTGAAGTTGTTAGCCGCTTTAGCTGCGTCGGTTATGCTTGCGGGCTGCGATACTACAGCGGGCACGTTGCAAGTGAGGATCGTCACTTCGCCGGGGAGCGATTTGTTGGCACGCACTAGTCAGCTGCGCGTTACCTTGTCGGCGCCGCGCACCGTGCGTCTCGTCGACAAACAAGACGGCGTATTCGATTTGGATTTGGATGTGGCCGCAGCGGCGCAGCGTGCGGTGGTAAAGATAGAAGCTCTTGGCGCAACCGGGGAGTTGTTGGCGTGGGGCGAAACCCCGCCGTTCGTGTTAGGTCCGATTTCGGCGGATTTGGCAGTTTTTGTTGCGCCGCCGCAATCGTTTGGTCTCTCGCCGGCGCAGTTTGCTCCGGCGAGAGACCAAATGGGCGCAACCGCACTCAGCTTTGGTGCGCTATTTGCGGGCGGCCTCGACGTGGCAGGGGTGGTGCGCGGCGATGTTGAGATCTACAATGCGTACACGCATAGTTTTCAAGTCGGCAAGCCGCTGCCCCAGGCCCGCGTGGCGCCGACAGTTGCGGCCAATGGAACTCCGATGGTGTTTGTCTTTGGGGGCGAAGATTCCGCGCGGCAAGCCGCTGCAGGCGGCTGGATGTTCGATACGTCGGTGACCCCGGCGGGGGAATATTTTGATGTTGTCTCCGATGTTGCCGCGCCGGCGGGCCAAGTTGCGTTGCCCATTGCCAACAGTGGTAGCAATCGTTTTGCGCTGTCGGGGCCAACTGCGCTGTTGTTGGATGGTGCCAGCTTATCCGCCGTTGCGTTAGTGCCCACGGTGGCAGTGCCGGCCAGTGGCGCAACTGTGATTGCGAACAACGCCGTGACTGCATTTTTTGTGGGCGAACGGGTGAGCAGCCCTGTGAGCGAACGGGTGAGCAGCCCAATAGTGAAAATTGATAGCGCTGGCATCGCTGCTGAACTGGCCGACATCACAGCGGCTCGGCGTACGGGCCATGCGGTGATCGGGCGAGGTGTTGATTTGTTGATCGTCGGGGGCGGCTCGACTGCCCAACTTGCAGGGTCGATTTTAAGAATCGACACGACTACGATGGTCGCCACTTCATTCGATAACGCGCTGCACCCTCCTCGGCGCAATGCGGCTGTTGCATTGGCGGGCGCAGGGCGTTGGTTGATCGTCGCTGGAGGTCTTGACGCGAGTGAACCTGATCCAGTCACTGTGCTGCAAACTGCCGACGTCTTCGATGCTGTTACGCTGCTTCGCGTCGCCCAACTACCGTTAGCGCGTGCCCGCACTGGCGCGCGCGCCATCTCCTTGGCCAACGGCCAAGTCCTGCTCGCTGGTGGCCTCGATGCTTTGGGGCAGCCGATCGCCGAAGTTGAGTTGTTCACGCCAAGTGCAATGCCTTGATGGTAACCTGTAAGCGATGGGGCGAGTCGCAATGTGGAGGGGCCTTGCGCCGCGAGTGCACGACGGTTGCGACGCGAATATTGGATTGGCCGCTCCGCGTTCGAATATGCGCAAACATGGGCTCGCGCCGTACAAGGCGCTCAACTGCCGTCGGTGTCGGATCCCCTGCGTGCGACGAATCACGTTGCGGGGATTCGGTCCGTAATACGGAGAGTCGAGAGGTCGTCCAACAAGATGTATTTCGCCCGGTGGATGAACCTCGGTTGGAGAAACATTCCCGGCGGCACGAGTCGCTGCAATTCGACGAGACTGGTGGACTCACCTAGGCTGTTGGGCTTACCCAACGACGTTATGGTGGAGTGAATTGTAAAGTGCGTTTCGGAGGAGGTTGGAAAAGCAGCGGCCGGTACGGCTGGCAGAGGCACGCGCGGAGCCAATACTTTGGCGATGGCATCGGCGACACTTCGATAGGCGGCAGTGAATGCTACGCGCAGTCGCTGGAATGCTTGTCGGGTGAGCGTTGATGAAGTGTGGCAGGCTGGAGCGGCCGTTGGCATAAAATCTAACGGAGCAGCATGGGGCTCTTGATGAAGAATAGCTTCGACACCAAGCGGCGGACGTCCGGCACGCTCGATGGCCGCGAAAGAAACAATCGAATCTAGTAGTTCGTTATGGCGCGCGCGCAGGGCCGATTCGTCGAGATTACGGAATATTGGCAAAGGTGTGAGTTGCAATCGCGTCTCGCGCGTGAAATCTGCTTCGCAAATGATATCATCGCCGCCCTCGCGACGATGGGCCGCCACCCGCGCGCGCCGCAAGGCGTCGCGGTCTAACTGTTCGCCTACCAACGTCATATCGCCAACTAGCGCCGGGACCGCTGTTGCGCCAGGCCACTCAAGCGGCGACGCAACCAAGCCTTCCTTCGCACCTTGGGCCATGCAGTACCGAAGGCGATCGATCGTCGATGCGTCGTCGAGACAGGGAATCATGCGCACCCGCCGCCCCCAAAAAGGGCCTGCCCACGCGTTTGCACGGCCACATTCTCGCGCGAAGTTGCTATTGACGTAACCGGCATAACGTGAAAAATCTTCCGCACATACGCAAGATGCAAGGAACTCCCAATGGTTGGAAAGCACCGCGAATGCGTACAATTCCACTGATGGGTAGAGCGCTTGCGCTGCGCAAAGAACACCAATCATGCGCCGCCGCAACTGCGCTGACGGTCGTAATAAATAGCGGCCTTGGATAGTTCGGGTGGTGCATTCGTAGACCGTATTGGGCATGTGCTGGCGAAGGGGATATGTCATACGGCGCCACTAAGCGAAATTCGTGCCACGCTAAGCGCGCGAATTTTCTCGGTGCTCTGTCCGGTGGTGTCCGGAATTCGGACAGAATGCGTCCCGCTGTCCGCGGGGCGGACGTCGGCACGGCACTCGGCGAACCACACGGCGAAAGGGTGAGCCCCCTCCGCTGCGAACCACACGGCGAAAGGGTGAGCCCCCTCCGCTGGCGAAAGGGTGAGCCCCTTCCGCTGGCGAGGCAAAGGGTGCCCCCTCCGCTGGCGAGCGAAAGGGTGCGCCCCCTCCGCTGGCGAGCGAAAGGGTGCGCCCCCTCCGCAGCTAGCGAAAGGGTGAGTTCCCTCCGATGGCGAAAGGGTGAGCTCCCTCCGCAGCTAGCGAAAGGGTGATCACGTGCCACCCC
>JAGPDK010000384.1 GCA_018057605.1 Kofleriaceae bacterium
GGACGACGCGAGCGTCAGGCTTGACTAAGTGGCGCAAGGCCCAGGTCCCGGGCGGGAAGGCATGCGGCAACCCGGCGAGCCACGCAAGGCGAGCTTCGCGATGCGCGGCAACAAAGGCACGGTTGCAGGTCAGGGTTTCAATGCGCCGCCATTTGTCAGCGCATTTGATGCGCGGCGAAAGTTGCCGACGAAGCGCCGAGGAGGTCGGCGAATCAAACGGCGACTGCTGCAACACGGCGCGGCGGCCCAAGATGCGCCGGCCGGTGGTGTTGCGAACTTGGCGGCAATCATCTTCGACGGTCGCAATCTGCGCGCTGATGCTCTCGACGAATTCCGCGTGCGTGCCAACGCCAGCCTCGGCTGGCACGCTCATCTTCAACTCGACCCGTGCCGGCATGCGTTTGCGGAAAAAATGCCGCGGCCGCGTCGCGGTCAACGCACGGTCGGCGCGCAACGCGCTCCAACTGTTAACCCCCGGCCACTGCGTCACTTCTTCGACGAGAAAGTCTTTCACCGGATTGGTCAACGTGTACACCACCGCACGCTCGATATCGCCCGGGTCCACGAGCTCGACGGCCGATGGCCCACCACTGGCCCAGAAATTCTCCCAGCGGCCACGGTAACAATTTTGGCAGCGCGCTAACAACGCATGAAAATAGTGCACAAACTCCGGCAGCCGGCCATCACGATCCAACAGCGTGGTGTGGTGATGATTGGAAACCGCGCAGGTCGAGATGATCACAATGTTGAAGCGGATCGCTGCCAAAATCAGGCAGTACAAATAATAATTATTGGTCTGCTCGTCGGGCCGCAGCAAAAACATGCGGTTCACGCACCGACGCGTCAGGGTGTAAAATCGACCAGGCAAAATTTCGCGCGGTAAACTCATCCTTCGCTTATCGGCGATCTTTGGGAAATCACTGCAGAAAATCGTATTTGATTTTGGCTGTCCGACCCTGCCGGTGACATATCGTCAGGTATCGGGACAAGCTGTCCGCATACCGGACAAAAACACGCGCGGTCTACACCCGCACCGTGGCCGGCCTGGTCAGCGTCACCCTTTAGGACATGTAAATGAATTGCGGACCCAATATTTGGGTCGAGCCACGTGAATGGCAAGGCGCGAGAAAGGAGCATACTCGTCGGTATGTGACTGATGCGCAACGCGGCCGGTCACGATGGATCGGCACAAAGAAGGGTCAGTAATCTATGCACACGTCTTTAGTCCGAACGTCCGATCGCTACACGCGGCGGCGTGCACTGCGAGCGCGGCCAACCAAAGCGTCAACCCGTTCGTTTTCTTTGATGCCAGCGTGAGCTTCAACTTTGATAAAATGTAGATCGGCGAAGCCTTTGCAAACCGCGCGTAGTTCGGCGACGAGTTCAACATTGGCTTTGGCTTTCCACCCTTTGGAAAGCAGGCCAATCGCGTACGCCGAATCGGCGTAGATGACGACCGGGCGAGACCGATCCTTCACGGCTTGCAGGCCGCGTAGGATCGCGGTGAGCTCGCAAATGTTGTTGGTTGATTCGCCGAGGTAGTCGCCAAATTCGAGCCGGTCGCTGCCGTCGATAACCACTACGCCGATGCCGCCGGGACCTGGGTTTGGCGCGCAGCCGCCGTCAGTCCAAACCATAATGGCATTGTCAGGCGCGGCGGCGTGGGCAGAGGCCGCAGTGCCGTGGCCTTTGCCTCGGCTTACAGCAACCGGACGTGGGGTGGCTTTGGCCCCCGGCGCTTCGGCCACGCCATTTTCGCCGGCGGGCCCTGCGCCGATCGCGGCATCGCCGACGACGATCTCGACGAGATCACCCTCGCGTGGTCCAAGATTGCGAGCGCTGGCGCGGTAGACCTTGGCGCCCGGTGCATTTTTGTAAACAACTTGCACCCGCCCGTCATCGTCGTCGAGCAACTGGCCTTGATCGTTCACTTTGGCCCAAACATCAGAATCGCGAAGTTTGTGGGGTTTCCACGGCATGGCGCGCACCCTACAACATTCCGGGTTGACACAGGAACCACTGCTCGTGTCTGTGCTACGTAGTTGGGCGAAAAGGAGTCTGCGTATGCGCGTTGTTAATATTGCTTTGGCGTTGAGTTTGGTAGCTGGTTCGGCAGTGGTTGGTTGCGGTGGCAAAACCACCACGACCACGGTGGGTGGCACGTCACCCAAAGCGGCCGCCAAACAAGACCTCGCCTATTTGCCGATCAACTCCGATGTGGTGGTCACGCTCGATGCCGCGGCTATGCGTAGCAGCGCGTTGTACGCGCGCTTGGCGCCGAAATTGATGGCGCAAATCTCCGCCGAGCTGGACGAAGTCAAAAAACGCTGCGGCTTCGATCCCATCGTGCAAATCAATGGCCTCACCGTTGGCGTTCGCCCAACTGCATCGGCTGATCAAAAACCGGTAGGCGTAATTATTGCTCACGGCCTGCGCGAGGCTGACCTCACAAAATGTTTCAACGGGCTATCTGCCGAAGAACAAAACGGACTCAAGTTGCGCAAAGATGGCGCGGTTTGGACGTTTGGCGAAACCGAAATGAGTGCAGTCTTTGGCTTCGTCGCTGCTGACACGTTGTTAATGGTGCTTGATGCCGACGTTGCGGCGCTCGGGCAGGCTGACTTCGCCAAAGCGGTAAGCAGCGAAAGCAGTTTGTTGAGTTCGCCTGGGTTTGCTGCGGCATGGGCTGCAACGCCCGCCGGCCAAATGCGCGTGCTGATGAATACCAATAGTCCGTGGCTAGCGTCGATGCGAGACCAAGTGCCCGGTGCAAAAATGATGGGCATGGGTGTGTCGCTCACCGCGGAGATTGCAGGTTCTGTCACAATGTCGTTCGACACCGCCGAACACGCTAAAACTGTGGTTGATCAAGTGCAACCTTTGCTTGGCTTTGCGCAGTCGACGGTCGGCGTCAAACTACAGATTCGGCAAGACAATGACCGCGTTGTGCTCGATGGCGTGGTGCCATCCGCTGCGGTCGATAAGTTAATGGAGCAAATGTAATCGAGTTCATAGTTGCAATTGCATCGGTTGAGTAGCGTGTTACAACACGCCGCTGTAGGTTAGATTCGCTGGTTTACATAGGAGATTGTTATGATTCACATTCGCAAAAATTTCGCTGCACCATCCACTATGGCTACTTTCAAGAGCGGCACCATGGCGTTGCTCGCCACCGTGGTCGTTTCGGGCGCCGTCGTTGGTGGCTGTAAAAAGAATGACAAGCCAGCTGATAAAACTGGTTCGGCCGCAAAAGTCGGCGACAAAGCTGGCACGCCGGCCGGTACAACCGCTGAAGCTGCTGGGACCAAACCGACGGCCGCGGCCGGTGGCGATGACCTCGCATATTTGCCTGCAGCGTCGGATGTCGTCGCGCAAATCGACCTGGCGAAATTGCGTGGCAGTGCACTGTACAAATCATTTCTTGAGCCAAAATTGCGCGAAGCGCTCGAAAAAGAAGGCAAATTCGCCGAATTCAAAGCCAAATGCGGCATGGATCCGGTTGCCGAAATGACCAGCATTTCGATCGGCATGACCGGTTCCGATGACCCGCAAGGCGTGGTGATCGTGCACGGCATGGACAAAGCCAAATCGATGGCCTGTTTGGAAAAATCCAAAGCCGAGATGGAAGCCGAAGGTAGCAAGTACACCGTTGACGGTGAAATTATTACGGTTACCGCTAAAGAAGGTAAAACCAGCGTGATGACGTTCATCGACGCTGACTCGGCCGTGTTGCAAATCGGCCCAGCGGTAAACAAAGATACGCTCGCGGCAGTTTTAGCGGGCACTGCCGGCGTCAAGTCGTCGGCTGCTTTCATGGATTTGTATGGCAAGACCAAAGCTGGCACGGTGCGCTTTTTGGTCAACGGCAACATGAAACAATTGCAAGACAACCCGATGGGCATCAAACCCAAAGCCGTGTTCGGTTCCATCGATATCACCGATGGCCTAGGCGTATTTGTTGCTGCCCGGTTGAATTCAGATGCGGAAGCCACCCAACTCGCAGCGACGATCAACGGCCAAGTTGCACAAGCCAAAGCGTTTGTGACCAAGGCTGATGTCACCGCTGATGGCTCCGACGTTCGCGTTGACGTTGCGATGAGCAGCGAGCAAATGACGGCGCTTGCCGGCATGGCCGGCGGCTTGATTCGCTAATTGAGCTACCGGAGACGCTGTCAGAAATAGTTTGCAGCACTCGCGCGTTGGCCATAATCAAGCTAAGAGGATGATTATGATCTCGGTGCAACGGGTTGCTGCGGTTTTGCTGGTTAGCGTTTTGTTTACCACTGCGGTGGCTTGCAAAAAGAAGGTGGCTGGCGGGGCTGCATTGGCGGACCGCAGTGGTCTCGGTGCCGTGCCAGCGTCGGCCGATGTCGTGGTTTCGATCGATGTGGCGGCCGTCTCAAGTGCTCCGTTGGTGCAACAAGCGGCGACCAAACTGCTGCTGCGTGATACCGCGTTGGCCGCACGGTGGGACCGGTTGCGCACTGCGTGCAAGCTGGATCCGCTGGCAATGAAACAAGTGGTGTTGGCACTAGGGCCGGCTCGGGCGGCTGCACCGGCCGGGTCTGGCGCACCGATGACGGCTGCGCCAGATGCCGGCAAAGCGGTGCTCATGGTCGTCACCGGGCCGCTGGTTGAAGCCGACTTCGCCTCGTGTGTGCGGGCCATGGTGGGCGGTGGCGGCGGAGCGTTGACCGCAAAAACGGTTGCAGGTCGAACGATCTATCAAGCCAAAGAAGGTGCACGCTCGGTATGGTTTGGTTTTGGCAAAGCCGACACCGTTGTGCTTGGCTCAACCGAGAATTTTGTAACGGATGCATTGAGCAACGGCGGCAAAATTGGCGACAACCCAGAATTTACCGGCTGGTTGGGGCTGATCGGTGGCGATGCGCCGCTGTGGGCCATTGGCCGAGTTGACCCGCGGGTAGGCGAGGGCATCATCAAAGCCACAGCCGGTAACGTCGTAGCGGGGCCGCGGGCGATCTTGCTCAAAGCTGACCTCAAAAACGGGCTCAATGTTGAACTGCACGTGCAAATGGCTACGGCCAGCGATGCTACTAATTTAGAATCATTCGCAAAAACCCAACTTGGGTTGCTACAAATGGCAGCCCAATGGAAGAATTTGGGGCCGTTGGCAGCAAAATTGACCACCAAACTACAAGGCACTTCGTTACAGTTCCGTGCGGATTGGACCACGGACGATCTCAATCAACTGCTTTCTGTGATTGACAGCGCCGCGCCGGACAACGAGACTGCGCCCCCTAGTCCAGCGGCCCCGAGCCCTGGCAACTAACGTAACGATTCGAGTTGGAGACTGTTATGGCGACGAAAACTGACGCAAAAAAGACGGCGAAAGCGCCTGCAAAAGCTGCCAAAGGTGCCAAAGCACCGGCCAAAAAGACCGCCAAAGCCGCGCCTGTGGCTCGTGGCCCCAAAGCCGATCTAGCCAAAAAAGGTAGCAAAGAGTCTGTGGTGAGCGCACTCGCGACGGCATTGACCCGCGAAGGCGAAACCGCCGATCAACTCAAAGCCAAGCTGAGCAAGGTTTCAAATTCAAAACTGTTGCATCTCGCTTCCGTGGTTGAAGCCGTCAACAAGAAGTTTGGCAGCCGCGCAAAGTTGATCACTGCGATCGCGGAAGCCAAAAAAGCCGGTAAAGACAAAATCTTTGTCGCCAAGCTAGGCACGTTGCCGTTGCCGCAATTGCTCGATTTGGGCTTGTCGGCTTCGTCGCGCGCATAAGTAGTAACAGTTGCGACGGCCATTGATTCGGCCATTGCATCGGCGTCGCTCG
>JAGPDK010000383.1 GCA_018057605.1 Kofleriaceae bacterium
GCGTCGAGCACGGCCGTCAACCACGGCACGAGTGCCGCGGCATCGAGCGCGTCTTTGTTCCAGCCATCAAGGTCCAAACAGCCGCGTAATTGCTCCGGTGTAGCCAGCGCGACGAGCTCATTGCCATCTTCAAAGCCGACGGCATGCACCAGATCGAAAACTTCACTGAACGTTAGCGCTGCTACCGCGGCGGCAGGATCATCAGCGGTGAGCAAGGCTTTGAGTCGCTCCGAACCTTTGCTCCGGCGTAGCAACTCGCTGGCAAATGTCGCCGGGGCCGCTGCGGGTCGTTCGGATATAGACATGGCGCCACCCTACGTTTGCTCGCCGCAGTTTGCAACCTTGCCGGGTTGGTGTAGCACTACGCCTATGGATGCCACAGCCACAGTGCAACGCGCGGTAGCGGTCGCTGCGGCCCAGGCCGGACCGGGCCGATGGGGCGTGGCGTGTTCAGGCGGCGTCGATTCGCTGGTGTTGGCACATGCGGCCGCTGCGGTGTTGGGGCCGTCGATGGTGGTCGTGCTGCACGTTGATCATGGCCTGCAACCGGCTGCTTGCGACGTCGCTGCCAGCGTCGCGGGATGGAGTCGCAGCGCCGCGCTTGAATGTGTGATTCGGCAGGTCACCGTGCCAGCTGGCCCGTCGCTCGAAGCGCAGGCGCGACGGGTGCGTTACGCTGCGCTGTACCAGGTCGCGGCCGAACGCGGCTTGCAGTTTGTGGTCACCGGCCACAATGCCGGCGATCAAGCGGAGACCCTGCTGATGCGGTTGATCCGTGGAACTGGGCCCGCGGGCTTGGTCGCTATGCAGCCGGCGCGGGGCGTGTTGTTGCGACCATTGCTGACGCTGTCGCGGTCGATTCTTGCCGAGTACGCACGCGTTCATGGGTTGCCGGTTTGGCATGATCCGATGAACGACGATCTGCGATTTTTTCGGGTGCGGATGCGGCAAACGTTGATGCCGATGCTGGCCGCGGAAAATCCGCAGATCGAGGCTGCACTGGGGCAACTTGCCCATCAGCTAGGGCAGTGGCAAGCGGTGATCGCTGCCAGCTCTGAGCTCGCCGAGCTGCCGTGGTCGTTGGCCAGCGCACGCGTCGCCACGCCGGCAACTCGGGCTCAGGCGTGGACTGCCGCGCTGACCGTTGCTGGCATTCCGGTCACTGCGGCTGCCCATCGTGGGCTGATGACCGCCCTCGGTGCGCGCGATCATGGCACGTACCATGTCGACATCCCAGGCGGTGCCATCGAAGTGCGTTACGGCAAGCTCCATGTATTTGCCACCGGCGGCGCGCCGGCCCCGGTCGTGCCGTTACAGGTTACCTGCGACCTACCGTGGACGCTGCGGACACGTCGCCCAGGCGACATCATGCAACCTGTCCGTTTGGCCGGTCGGCACCGCAAATTGTCGGATTTGTATATCGACGCCAAAGTGCCCAGGGCGTGGCGCGGCACGGCGCGCTTGGTGGTGCGCGCTACCGACCCAGCAAAGATTCTGTGGGCTGAATATCTCGGTCCAGCGTGGGGATCGGTAATCACGGTCGAGCATCAAACCTAGCCGTAAGGCCCGGTCTCCGTTAGCGAATTTTCGTGTTTACGGGCGTTTTGGCCTTTGCAAACCGACGATCGCGACGCATTCTTCCTGAGTCAACCTTTGCGGGAATAAGTCAGTTGCGCCAATCCCATAAAACACTACTCGTTTGGTCCATTTTGATCCTGTTGATCGGGAGCGTCTATGTGATGTTCACCGACAACACGAGTCAAGAAAAAGACCTCGATGTCACTGCGTTCAAAAATCTCATCAGCGACCCGGCCAAAGCTAAAGATGTTGCCAGTGTGCTTGTCGAGCCCGGCGGTCGCGACAACGCGCGTTATATCGTGACGTATCGTAACAAGGTCGAAAAGAGCGTGGTGAATGCCGAGTTCCCCGGCACCATCACCGCTTCGTTGTCGACTGCGAACATCGCCTACAATGTCAAAGCTCGCGAGGAATCGAGCTTCTGGCCGCAAGTGCTGATGACGCTACTGCCGTTGTTATTGATCGTCGGAGTGTTGGTTTTTTTCATGCGGCAAATGCAATCGGGTGGCGGCAAAGCCATGAGCTTTGGTAAGTCGAAAGCCCGGTTGCTCACGGATCATCAAAATCGCGTCACCTTTAAAGACGTAGCGGGCGTCGAAGAGGCCAAAGAAGAAGTCGAAGAAATCATCGCGTTTCTCAAAGATCCGAAAAAATTTACCCGCCTCGGGGGCCGGATCCCTAAGGGCGTTTTGATGATGGGCTCACCGGGCACCGGCAAAACGTTGCTGGCGCGCGCCATCGCCGGTGAAGCAGGCGTGCCGTTTTTCTCAATTTCAGGTTCGGATTTCGTTGAAATGTTTGTTGGCGTCGGTGCCAGCCGGGTTCGCGATTTGTTTGAACAAGGCAAAAAGAACGCCCCTTGCATCATATTCATCGATGAAATCGACGCTGTGGGCCGTCATCGCGGCGCAGGCGTGGGCGGCGGTCACGATGAGCGCGAACAAACGCTCAACCAACTTTTGGTTGAGATGGACGGCTTTGAATCTAACGATGGCGTAATTATCATCGCCGCGACCAACCGGCCTGACGTGTTGGATCCGGCCTTACTGCGGCCGGGTCGTTTCGACCGCCGTATTATCGTGCCGCGGCCCGACCTCGGTGGTCGCATCGGTATTTTGGGTGTGCACACTAAAAAGGTGCCATTGGCGGCCAACGTCGATTTGGATGTTATTGCCAAAGGTACGCCCGGCTTTTCGGGTGCCGATTTGGAATTCCTCGTCAACGAAGCTGCGCTGATCGCAGCTCGTCGTGACAAAGACAAAGTCGAAATGGAAGATTTTGAAGATGCCAAAGACAAGGTGCTCATGGGCACCGAGCGGCGGTCGATGATTATTTCCGACAAGGAGAAACGCACCACCGCAGTGCATGAGGCCGGGCACGCTTTGGTAGCGCGCTTCCTTGGCGAAGATGCCGACCCCGTGCACAAGGTGACGATTATTCCACGTGGCCGAGCGTTGGGCCTGACCCAACAATTGCCACCTGAAGATCGGCTCAGCATGACCGCTGATTTCGCCTTGGGCCAAATCGCGGTGCTGATGGGCGGCCGAGTTGCCGAAGAGCTGATGTACAACCAAAAAACCACGGGTGCCGGCAACGACATTGAGCGTGCCACCGAACTGGCTCGCGCCATGGTCACCGAGTGGGGCATGAGTGAAGAATTCGGACCGCTCAATTTCGCAGGTGGCGGCAAGCAAGAGGTTTTTTTGGGTAAAGACTTCTCCAGCAACGAGCGTCATAGCGAAGATACCGCGAAGCGCATCGATGCCGAGATTCGGCGTATCGTGCTTGCCCAGCATGAGCGCGCTGTCGCGATCTTGACGGCGCATCGCCCGGAACTTGAAGCGGTCGCACAAGCCTTGCTTGAGTATGAAACGATTGATGGCGAAGACATCACCGTGTTGCTCAAGGGCGAGCGCCTAAGTCGCCCCGTGCCTGCGACGGCAAAAAAGAAAATCGACCTGTCGGCCGAAGGCACGGATGGCCAAAAACGGCCTGCGATGATCTCAGCGACCCCTGAACCAGCGTAGCCATCGCGTGTTGCATCGCGTGTTGCATCGGGTTTGGCGCGCGCCGTGAACCGGTACCTTGGCGTGCCGCCACGCCGACCGGTGATCATGGGCGTGGTGAACGTCACGCCCAATTCGTTTTCGGATGGCGGCCAGTTCGTTGCTGCGGATGCGGCGATCGCGCATGGGCAGGCTTTGTGGCACGCGGGTGCCGACATCCTCGATATCGGCGGCGAGGCCAGTAATCTCAGCGCCAGCGCTATCGATGCGGACACTGAGTGCGCGCGGATATTGACCGTTATTGCCGCGTTAGCCGCGACGACGAATGCGATTATTTCCGTCGATACCACCAAAGCGGTGGTGGCTCGGCGGGCGATTGCCGCGGGTGCGACGATGGTGAATGACATTTCCGCAGGACTATTTGACCCCGAGATGTTTCAGGTAGTCGCCGATAGTGCCGTGACCTACGTCGCCGGCCATGTGCGTGGGACGACGTTGGCGCAGGTATTCGATCACGATGGCGTAGCGTTGCCGACGGTGGCCGACGTCATCGCGGAGTTAGGGGCGCGCCTCGCAGCGTTGGCGCCCGACGCCCGGCGACGGACCTGGGTCGATCCGGGCTTAGGGTTTGGCAAGGGCGGCGATGTGAATTGCAACTGGGCATTGCTGCAGGCAAGTGGTGCAATTGCCGTGGCGCTTGGTGCCCCGGTGCTCATCGGTGCATCGAGAAAACGTTTTTTACGCGCGCTGTTGGGGCCGACGCCAACGCTGGCTGATCAGGACGCAGCGACGGTTGGCGCGAGTCTCGCGGCTATTGCGGCAGGTGCCCACGCGGTGCGGGTACACAACGTTGGATTGCTTCACCCCGCACTCACGGTGTACACACATAGGTAGCCTCGCCACGCACGCGGCTCAGTATCCCTATGCCCAGTAGTTTTTCACTTCTCCAAGGTCTGTCGGTCGGTGGCGTTGCCACCACCGTGATCGACCTGTTGTTGGTGTATTTCGTTATCTATCGCATTTTGGTGACGATTCGCGGCACGCGCGCCGCCGCCATGATGGTTGGGATTGTGTTGATCGGAGCGGCATTTTTTGTCGCACAGCGTGCCGAACTCACCACCGTGTCGTGGCTGCTTGATAATTTCATTAGCTATTTCATTATTTTGATTATTGTCGTGTTCCAGCAGGATATTCGGCGGGCCCTTGGTCGTATCGGCCAGAACTTGCTGCCGTTTGGTAAACGCAGCGATAGCCAAGGTGCAATCGATGAAGTCGTGCAGGCGGTGAGTCAATTGGCGCGCGCCAAGATTGGTGCGCTCATCGTGTTCGAACGCCATGCCGCGGTATCGCATTTTGTCGATGACGCAACTCATTTGGATGCTGAATTGACCCGGCAATTGTTGGTCGCGTTGTTTGTGCCAAATAAAGAAAATGAACTGCATGATGGCGCAGTCATTGTCAGTAATCGCGGGCGCGTGGCGTTTGCCCGCGCGTTGTTGCCGTTGTCAAAAGACCCTGATTTGGGCCCGCAGTTCGGCACCCGTCATCGCGCTGCACTCGGCATCACGGAGGATACCGATGCGGTGGCTATCGCGGTGTCCGAAGAACGAGGCGAGATTTCGTTATGTTTCAAAGGGTCGATCGCGCGTGACTTAGAAGCTGCCACGCTACGGCGTGCCTTGGGTGGATTGCTTGCTGGCGCGCGTGGTAGTGAAATTGCTCAGCAGGCTGCGGCTGCAGCGGAAGTCGGTAGAGCCGTGGCGAGTTTGGGTGAAACTCGAAGCGAGGTCGGATGAGTCGTCGCCACCGCAGTGAAACGATTGGTCAACTCGGCCGTACCGCTGCCAGGCCATCAACCGCCCCGGCGCAAGCACCAGGTCCAGTGGCTGGGCCGCCGTCGGGTCCGCCCAAAAATTCCAAATCCACCGCGAAAAAAAAGCCGATTGCCACGCCACCAGTTGCGCCCAAGGATGTTTTGGTCATGCGGCCGCGGCGTTCTATTGGCGCTGTAATCAAAGGTGCGTTCGTCGAGAATCTAGGACTCAAAGTGCTTTCGGCGATCTTGGCACTGACGCTGTATCTGCTGATCAATACCGACCGTGAGCGTGAGATTTCCGCTCGCGTCGGCGTCTCGTATTCGTTGCCCGATGATCGGGTCTTGGTTTCGGAGCGTTTGGACGAAGTGCGGGTGACCATCCGCGGACCGTGGC
>JAGPDK010000385.1 GCA_018057605.1 Kofleriaceae bacterium
CACCGGGAATAGGGGGCGGCGTACGGTTCGATGCGACCGGAATTGACGGACTCGTCGGCGACCGTGGCACCGGAATCGACGGACTCGTCGGCGACCGTTGCGCCGCCAGCGATGGATTGGTCGGTGGTTTGACAACCTGCTGGGCCGCCGTCGAACCCGTGGTTCGCTTGCCTGAATCTTTTTGTACCAGTGCCGAAAGCGCATCTCGCGAATTTTGGGTTTGCGATCTGGCATCACTGGCAAACGGCGCCACTTGCGACGATGGCCGACGACGATGTTGCGCATACTCGCCAATGCGATGCTCGTTCGAGCCCGGCGGCGGCTCAACCGACGGCATTGCAGGCGAATGAATCTCGGCCACGTCGCCGCTGCCACCGACAGAAATATCCGACGTCGCCGTACGCGGTTGCGCTTCTGGGGCCGTCATCGCTGGCCTTTGCGACGACGGGCGCTGCATAACCCGCGCGGGTGTAATCGTGCGAGGTGTAGCGATCTCGCTGGTGGGCGTCGGGCCAAACGAAGACAACGCGCCAGCAAGTTCTTCGGTCGAAACTCGTCCTACCGGCGTGGGTGGCAACGGGATCCCCGAGTCGGAGCGACGGCGCGCGTTTTCACCAGGAGGACCGGCACCCAACAAGGTGGTCTTGGGCTGAACTATTGGAACATTGGGCGGTTGCAACGACCCAGCGCCAGCCCGTGGCGACATGGCGGCATCAGCCGCGGCCGGACCATCAGCCGCGGCCGCATGAAATGTCACATTCGGTGTACTGGGAGACGTAACCGACGCAACCAACGGTACTTCGTCGACCAAGGTGTCGCGTGATAATCGCGGAGCAACAGCACTAGCAGGGCTCGCACCACCGGGATTTTTCAGCCCAAGTTCATCGGGCACAGGATTCTCGTTGCCGGCATTTACCGAGCCCGCAGCTGCCCCGCCCGCCGGCAACAGCCCGGGCGCATCACCAAGGTATTCGTCGATTTTGGTGTCAAACGTGCCTTTTCGCAGCTCCTTCATCACAGCTTTGTGCTGCGACTGCATCAACGATTTGATGCCTTCTTCAACAGTGCCACTGTCATAGACGAGCTTGCGCGTCGAAACGATCACGCCACCGTGAAACAGGTGCGTGAAAACGTGCGGAGCCTTCAACCCAGAGTCTTCGGTTTGAATATGAAAAATCAAACCCCGATACTGAACGTTGTGGTTATACCCAGCAATTGGGGACCGCTTTGACGACACCGAGGTCAAGCCTACCACGGCCAGTACCGCGCGCTCAAAGTTCGATCCGTGTTTTTCCATAGTCGGCATCGATCGGCGCGGCATTGCGGGCTTGTGTTTGAAACCCAAGATTCGGTTGTGCCTTACGCCGATCACCAGCATGCAGCCGAACTCTAGATACCGGCGACAACTTGCTGGCCTTGTATTTCGCCGTAGTGGCTGCTACTAGAAGGCTGCCCCGGGCTTCGCCTTGGGTTTTACCCCTACCGGCCGCCTGGCCCAAAAAGCAAAGATTCCCGTGACTACTCCTGAGTCTAAATTCGTTGAGCTCGTCCGCAACTGGCTGGTCTCACTCCCGCATGACATCAAGACGGCATACGATGCACTTGACGATGAAAACCTGCCGCGCGAAGCCCGCGAGCTTGCGGTTGGCACAATCATCTACATCGTTTCACCGCATGATTTACTGAGCGACCGCAATGACGCGATCGTCAGTTTTGTCGACGACGCCATCCTGCTGCGCTTGGGACTAGCGAAAATGACTGCGGTTGCAGGCGAAGATGGCAAAGAATTTCGTGAACGATATTCAGACTTATTCGAGACGCTTGAAGCCGATTGGGCAATCTGCCGCGCGGTGATGGGAGATCTCGCAACGTGGCTTGAAGGCAAAGTTCCAACGCTCAAGACCATTGACCACAAAGGCAAAAAAATCGCTAAGTTTCTCGACGACAGCGATGCCCGCGAGCAACTGTTTGAAGACGGCTTGGTGTTTCGTACCGACTACCCAGTTGATGAAAAATCGATTGCCGACCGTTTAAAAAAGGCATCGACCATCGTGGATGCACTCCGTCGAGCCAAAGCCGAAGAAGCGCGCGCCAAGGGCTTTCAAGCGTAGGGATTCACGCAGCCGACTCGCATGTGAGCCGCACGCCACACGCAAACCGAGCACGGCCTGCACTCCATCTGATGCGCCGCCGGTCTGACAGCTCGGCTCAGTAGCCGACCCGTGCGCGAAATAAAAGTGTCGGTCTGCGGCCGCCGCGAGGGACCAGGCTAGGGTCCTTAGCTACAAATCGACGAGCTCAAAACCCGTCAGCGGCTCACCCAAGAACCGAGGCGCCAATTCGTCGAGGCGCGAAATGTCCGTCGCAAAGCAGTCCAAGCGTCCGGCCAATTCTCGGCGATTTTCCGGAGTACCGAGGCTTTGTTTTGCCGCTTGAGCCATGGCAATCGCAGAATCAACAATAATTACTTTATGTTGAGCAACATCGCGAGCCACGCGCTCAATCGCATTGCGTAACAAAGGATAGTGCGTGCAGCCCAAAACCAATGTGTCGATTGCAGGATCGCGTTGCCACAATTGTTGTAGATACCGTCGGGCCACCGCATCCGTGATTTCATCATCGGTCCAGCCTTCTTCGGCCAACGGAACCAACAACGGGCACGCTAACGTTGTCACGTGGCTAGCGCTGTTACGTTCAGCAATAGCCCGCTCATAGGCACCTGACCGAATGGTGCCTAACGTGCCAATTACCGCAATACGACCATTCTGAGTCGCGGCTAACGCTGCCGTGGCGCCCGGTTCCACCGCCCCAATGACAGGCACCGTAGAAGCAGCTTGTAGGGCAGGCAACGCCTGCGCCGACGCGGTATTGCATGCGATCAGCACAAGCTTCACGCCGCGTTCAAGCAGAAATTTTTGGCACCCCAATGCATAGCGCTCGACGGTGCGAGGGCTCTTGTTGCCATAGGGCACCCGCGCCGTATCACCGAGATAAATGATGTCTTCACCCGGCAGTAGTTGTCGCAATGCACGTACAACCGTGAAGCCACCGACCCCTGAGTCGAACACGCCAATGGGGCTACGCATGCTCATGGGTTGTCCCTAAATGCAGCAATTTTCGGCAGCCTGATATCCGGAGTGCGACTGAATGTCTCGGTGGCAAGTATGATGGCCATCGAAGCAGTAGCGCGCTAGCGACGCTTACGCTTCCCACGTGTTGCCGCAACCGCATTGTGAGCTAGCTTTTCGCCTTCGAACTTCCATAGTAACTGTAGGAAAGTCATAGGTTTTTCTGAAAGCTCGGCATGGTACCGCGCAATACCAGGGATACAGCGGTCGGCAGCCGGCAGCTGTTTATTGGTAATTCGGCCTTGCACAGGTCAAGCCCTAAGCAGATCTCGTGCCAATACGAAAATATCTGATCGAGTCCCGCTCAAATCAGGCATATTTCGTTGTAGCGGAATCGTCGTTAGGCAACGGTGATACAATGTTGTGATGGCTGGACACCTGGTTCGTTTTGCAATGTGGCCACCGCTACTTCTCGGCGCCTGTAGTTTTACTGCTGCCGGCGACAACACCCCGCGGCCCGATGCAGCCATCGATGCACCGCCCGGCTGCAATACGCTTACGTGCAACGGCAAGATTCTCACGTGCGAAACTAGGCAAGAAGTCTGCGAACTCAGTTGCAGCACCACCGGCGGTGCGCACTGCACCCAGTTCGAGCCATCCAATGATGCCAACTGGACCGACCTAACTAATGTCAGCGATGGCGCTGGTGATTTGACCGTTGCCGACGACATTTTAATTAACAGCGATACCGGCAGCATTGAGCGGCGTGCCGTTGACGCACCGATTCGTGGCGCTGGCGAAGGTGTGATCGACGGTTACCGCTTTCGCGTTGTGAACGCACAGGTCGCAGTACTTGCATTCGATGATTTGACGATCGCTGCGACTGGCAACGTACAATTTACTGGAACTCGCGCGTTAATTTTGGTGGCGCGTAACACCATCACCATTGCAGGCGAAATCAACGCTGATGGCGGACTCGGGATGACCACGACCGTGGCTGGACCAGGTGGAGGTATCGGCGCCGGTGATACGCCGGCGACCGGCTGCGGGTTAGGCCCCAACGGCGATTTCAACACGGCAAATTCAGACGCCGGTGGCGGCGCGGGTGGCTCATTTGGCGAAAAAGGCGGCAATGGCGGTGGCAGCTCGCTCGGCGCGGCCGCAGCGAATGCTTGTGCGCAAACGCTCAAACTTCAACTACAAGGTGGCTCAGGCGGTGGTCGAGGTGGCGACCCCCTTCTGTATGGCAGCGGCGGTGGCGGCGGTGGCGCCCTGCAATTTACCGCAGGCCGCGAAATCTCAGTTACCGGTTTGCTACATGCCAGCGGCGCAGGCGGTCAAAGCTCACAGCTCCAAGGCGGCGGTGGCGGTGCCGGTGCCGGCGGCGGCTTTCTGTTTGAAGCACCAACGGTCAACATCGTTGCAGGGGCAACCGTCGTGGCCAATGGCGGCGGCGGCGGCGACGGTAATAGCATTTTGGCCAATGGTGAAAGCGGTCGACCTGATCTCAGCATCGCAAAAGGCGCCGGCAATGGTGGCGACGGCGGCGTGATTGACACCGTCGCGAAAAATGGCGGCGGCAATCAAAACTCAGGCAGCGGTGGTGGTGGCGGCGGCATTGGCAAAATCGAAATCCAATGCGTCAATCTAAGTCCGATCGCGGTCGGTGCTAACGTATCGCCGCTGTCACCTGCAATCACTACCCTTGTTGGTATCTAGGCAACTGCGCGCTCAGCGCATTTGCAATTCCAACTGTTCTAACTTTCGGATCTGATCGCGCAGCGCAGCGGCGGTTTCATACTCAAGCTCGGCAGCGGCAGTTTTCATTTCACCGCGCAGTTTTTCAATCACGGTGCGCAGCGAGGCCAAATCGTTGACGTCGCGTAACTCAATCGCACCAAGCGCCCCGCCCTTTTTGCCTTTCTTGGGCAGCGGCTCGGCAATTTGCATATCGCGAATCCCGCGCGAAGCCGAGCGCGGCGTGATGCCATGGGTCGCGTTGTGCGCCGCTTGCACCAGCCGGCGTTGCCGCGTTACTTCCACGGCTTTGCGAATCGAATCGGTTTCTTTATCGGCGTACAAAAATACTTTGCCACGTTCGTGCCGTGCTGCACGGCCAATAGTTTGAATCAGCGAGCGCTCCGAGCGTAAAAAGCCTTCTTTATCCGCGTCGAGGATCCCCACCAACGACACTTCCGGAATATCCAAGCCTTCACGCAACAAGTTAATGCCGACCAAGACATCAAACTCCCCGAGCCGCAAGCCACGAATGATCTGCAACCGTTCCAGCGTGTCGACGTCCGAATGCAAATACCGAACCTTGATGCCGATCTCACGATAATACTCGGTGAGATCTTCGGCCATCCGTTTGGTCAAGGTAGTTACTAAGACCCGTTCTTGCCGCGCTACCCGATCGCGAATTTCCGCTAGCAGATCATCGACCTGATGACCGACCGGGCGAATTTCAATCTCAGGGTCGAGCAAACCCGTTGGCCGAATAATCTGCTCCACCACTACGCCGCTGGCTTGCGCCAACTCCCACTCGGCCGGCGTCGCTGAAACGTAAATGCTCTGACGCCCACGCTGTTGCCACTCCTCAAACTTGAGCGGCCGATTATCCAGTGCACTCGGCAAACGAAAACCAAAATTCACCAAATTTTCTTTGCGCGATCGATCCCCAGCATACATTGAGCCAATTTGCGGCACGGTTTGGTGC
>JAGPDK010000027.1 GCA_018057605.1 Kofleriaceae bacterium
CATTGTGGCTGCGGACGAACCCGCGTCGTAACGGTGCCGGCCTGACGACAACCAGCCCAAGCAGCTCCGGCAAGCACGCACCTTCCCGAGCACCCGATCCACTTTCTAGGCAACCTTGGCGGCTTGCGCTTAGTCGTACCCCCCGCTAGGATGCCCGCCGTCATGAGTAAGTCCCGTTGGTTTTGCGCCGTTGTCGTCGGCAGCGTCTTGAGCGTTAGCGTCCTCATGGGGTGCAGCGACGAAATCGGCGATGAATGCTCGCTAAGCACGGATTGCGCAGCCGACGGCACCCGATTTTGTGACAACACCCAACCTTCCGGCTACTGCACGGTGGTCGGCTGCGACTACAATACCTGCCCCGAAGAATCGGAATGTGTGCGGTTTTTTACCGGCAGTTTTGCCAATCGCACCTGTGACCCTGTCACCGAAGATCTCGCCACTGATATGTGTTCGCCCGACGAGGTTTGCGCCATTGATGGCCGCTGCGCACCCACGGTTTCCGAACTTCGGTTCTGTATGCGCAAGTGTAACGATTCAGGCGATTGCCGCAGCGATTACGAATGCCGCGACCTCGACTTAATGCGCGCCCACGGCGGTGAACCCGTCGTGGCTCCAGGTGAAACCCTGGGTGATGATCCGACCCGTTTCTGCGCCGAAGCCCCGGTCGAATAAGCCGACCCAAAGCACCGCCCATGCGAGCCGTCGTGCAGCGTGTAGCCCACGCCAATGTCGCCGTCGACGGTGCCACCGTCGGGCGGATTGATCGTGGCTTGCTGGTCCTACTAGGCGCCGGCGCCGGCGACAACCAAACCGACCTGACCTACCTCGTCGACAAAATTGTCAACTTGCGGATCTTTCCCGATGCCGACGACAAAATGAACTTGTCAGTCCTCGACATCAAAGGCGGCGTCTTGGTGGTATCGCAATTCACATTGTACGGCGACGCGCGCAAAGGCCGCCGCCCCGCGTTTACCAGTGCGCTCGAACCCGTAGCCGCCAAACAACTTTATCTGCGCTCGTTGGAGCTGCTACGCGCTGCGGGCGTAACCGACGTTGGCGCTGGGATTTTCGCAGCCGACATGCAAGTAACACTGTGCAACGATGGGCCGGTTACGATCTTGCTGGATTCCCAAAAGGCATTTTAAGCGCACAACTGCTTACTCTTGCGTACAATGCGCACATCTAGCGCGTGCCTACGAATCCACAGATCTGCTTCTTCCCTCAAGCCAAACCTTTTTGGTGGTTTTAACCATCGATCGGTGGTTTGGACCGCTAGAACTGCAACATGACCCTGTAAATTCAGGCACATAGGAGTGGCATTAAGTTTGCTGTAACCATGGTTATGGCATTACTCATCAAACGCACCGCGTCTGCCTCCACGTCGCCGCTCGCGACGACCGCCCGCGTTACCTGGACCGATGGGGAGCTGCTTGAGCATGTGCTGCGTAAAGACGCCACGGCCTGGGCCGAACTGGTTCGCCGCTTCCGCCCGCTGATTTTTCGCTGCATCAGCAAAGTGACCATGAAGTATTCGTCCCGTTTGGGCGCGGCCGATCTCGATGAGATTTACGCCGAAGTCATGATGCAGTTGGTGCGTGACGACATGCACAAACTGCGCGTCTACAACCCGGAACGCGGCACCAAACTTGGCTCGTGGTTAGGCATGATCGCCGTCAACGCTGCCTACGATTATCTGCGCGCCGCCGCTCGCCGCCCGCTGCTTGACCGCGAAGACGGAGCACTCACAGCCACCATCGAAGCCATCGACAGCGAAGATTGCAATCAACATTCACCGCTTGATCAACTGTTGGAAAAAGAACGCTGGTCGCATCTTAATGAATTGCTCACCGACTTCACCGAAAAAGACCGCACCTTCGTTGAGCTGTATTATCGCCGTGGCCTCGAAGCCGAGGAAATTGCCACCACGATGAAGATCAGTCTCAAGACCGTATATTCGAAAAAACACAAAATCCGCGCTCACTTGGTGCGCTGCTTGAATCAAATCACCGGCGACAGCCCCATTGCTGACCTCTGCGCCATGGCCGCGTAACGTTGCTGATGCACCGCAACTTTAGCTGCTGCCGCTAGACTCTGACGCAGTGGCAGGCGACAACCGACAGCGTGATTCGCCGACCAGGATCGATCGTAGCGCTGCTGACCGCGCTAAATTTTCTAAACTACATCGACCGGCTCATCCTGGGCGCTGTGTTGCCGAGCGTGAAAGCCGAACTCGGCCTAAGCAACTTTCAAAGCGGGCTGCTCGCTACGATTTTTCTGTTGGGCTACTTCGTAACCGCCCCGATTTTTGGCGCGTTAGCCGAACGCTATCCACGCCGACACCTGATTGCCTTCGGCATTCTGATGTGGAGCGTAGCCACCATTGCAACCGGCTTGGTCCATAGCCTGACCGGCATGTTTATCGCGCGCGCCCTGGTTGGCGTCGGCGAAGCGAGTTTTGTAACCCTGGCGCCAACGATCATCAACGATGTTGTCGCGCCTGCCAAAAAAGGCCGCGCCCTAGCCATCTTCTTTCTCGCGGTCCCACTCGGCGGTGCGTTGGGCTTTGTCGTCGGAGGATTCATCGGCAAAAACTATGGCTGGCGCGAAGCGTTTTTCGTCGCGGGTGGGCCAGGCGTGATGTTGGCACTGACCTGTTTATTAATCGCCGAACCAGCGCAAAAACTTGCCACGGCAAAAGTCAAACTCATCGATACCGCGCGCGCGCTCATGCGCATTCCGATGTTTCGCATTGCCGTGATTGGCTACTGTGCTCACACCGCCGCAGTTGGCGCGTTTTCGTTTTGGGCACCAACCTATCTCTACGAACAATTCGGCCTCGATCTTGAAAAGGCCAATTTTCGATTCGGGATCATTATCGTGGTGGGAGGTGCGATTGGCACGATCGTCGGCGGCTGGTGGGCCGACCGTTCACAACGCCGCTATGAGCAAGTCACCAATGATACGCCGCATGATGCTGCGCACAACTTGAACGGCATGGGCGCCTTGCTTAAAATCTGCGCGCTTGGGGTTGGAGTCGGTGGCGTCGCGGCATTTGGGGCGTTTGCCTCGCCCGATGCCAACCTGTTTTTTGGGTTGGTGTTGGTGTCGCTCATCGGTGTGTTCCTGTCGACGTCGCCCATTAACTCAGTGATGTTGCGCAGCGTACCAGCGGCACAACGGGTGCCGGCGATGGCGCTATGCATCTTCATGATTCACGCCTTTGGCGATTTGTGGTCGCAACCTGCGCTTGGCAAGATCGCGGATGTACTGCCAATTCGCCTTGCCATGATGCTGTTGCCGGTTGTGCTCTGCGTCGCCGCCGTATTGTGGTGGCCACGCAAATCCGCACTCCGACAATCCTTGCCCCAAACGCCGTTACGTGGCTAACTTGCCGCTTCTATGAGCCGCCAAGACGACCTACCGCCGAGTGGTGAAGCCCCGCCCGGCGCGCCTGACGTGGCCCCAACCGTCACCGACACAACAACTTCCGCGGCCATCGCTGTCACGGCTGCGCCGCTCGAAGCTTTAACCGCAGATACCGAACCTTCTGCCGCACCCGAAATCGTCCACACCATGGCAACTGAGCCGGTGGTGCGCGCTGCAGTGATTGCACCGCCAAGTTCAGTTGCGCCGGGTGCGGCAATCGCCCCTGGGCCGGATTTGCCGACCGCAAAAGTTCAACGACGGCGCGTTGAAATTAGCAATCGCACCGATGGTGGCGTGGTGTATTGGACTGCCAAACTTTATGCCTTCGTTGCTGCCGTCGTTGTGGTAGCCGTCGTTGTCGTCGCACTGTTGGCCTATCGCGATGCCGCAAACAGCGCGCCGCCGGTCCCTGATTTCACCACCTATGCCAGCGCGGCGCCCTCGGTATCGCGGATGTACGCCGCCGACAATACCTTGTTGGCCGAGTTCGCTAAAGAGTGGCGCGAGGTCGTGCCGTACGAAAAAATCCCGAAGCAACTCGTCGATGCGTTTTTGGCCGTCGAAGATCACGATTTTTTTAATCACGGTGGAATTTACGTCAAAGGTATCGCACGGGCCGCATGGAAAAATGTAACCGCAGGCGACTTCGCTCAAGGCGGCTCAACCATCACGCAGCAAGTCGCGAAACAATTTCTCGGTGCCCAAAAATCATTAGCGCGCAAAGCCAAAGAAGCCGTGATGGCGCGCCGGTTGGAAGCTAAGTATTCCAAAAAAGCGATTTTGTCGGTTTACCTCAATCACATTTATTTGGGCGCCGGGGCCTGGGGCGTCGCCGCTGCAGCCCAACGCTATTTTCAAAAAAACCTCGACCAACTCACGCTTGCCGAATGCGCCATGATTGCCGGCTTGGCCAAAGCGCCGACGGCATTTTCGCCTTTGCGCCGCTTGCCACAAGCGATCAGCCGCCGCAACGACGTGCTCAACAAGATGTTGACCTATGGCTTTGCAAGTGCCGACGACGTCGCGGTGGCCAAAAAGCAAGACGTGGCGTTGCACCCTTATCGCGACATTTTCCCCGATCGCATGCCGTACTACGCCGAACACGTGCGCCGTTACATCACCGAGAAATATCGCAACGATGATTTGTTCGCCAACGGCATTCGGGTCGAAACCGCAGTCGAGCCAGTGTGGGAAGCCGCCGCGTATGAAAACGCCGACTTCGGCGCGCGCCATCAAGACAAACGCCAAGGCTGGCGTGGCCCAGAGTGGACGCTCGATGGCTCGGCTCGCGAACTGTTCGTCAAGCGTCAAAAGCAGCTGTACGGCGACGGCACGTTGCAGATACACAAGCGCTACCTCGCGCTGGTTGAAAAGGTTGATTCCGAAGGCGCCAAAATTCGGATTGGCGATCGCGAACTCGACTTGCCCCTGCGCAACATGCGTTGGGCCTCGAAGTGGCAATCCGGCAATGCCGAAAACGATATTGAAGTTGGCAGTGCCACCCGCGTAGTCAAAACCGGCGACGTAGTTTGGGTGTCACGCGAAACTCGCATGCTCGGCACCTACCGCGACTGGGCGATTCCCGATGGCCACAACCCAGCGTGGATCGTGCACCACGACAGCGCCGACGACCAAGCCTGGGACGACAAGCATCCAACCACGATGCAACTCGAACAAGTGCCGCACCCACAATCTGCGATTTTTACCGCCGATCATCGCAATGGTTATGTAGTGTCCAAAGTCGGCGGCTTCGACTACGACCGCTCGGTGTTCGACCGCACCGTGCAAGCGTGCCGGCAACCCGGCTCAACCTACAAGCCGATCTATTATGCGTTGGCACTCGACGAAGGCTATGGCTTCGATACCGTGCTCAACGATGTGCCGGTTGCGATCGTTGATCCTGATACTGGCGAAACTTGGTCACCAACCAACCTCGGCGATTCGCTCGATGGCGACGTAACGCTTGAGTATGCGTTGGTGTTTTCCAAAAACATTCCCTCGGTCGATATTTTCCAACGCCTCGGTGCCAAAAATGTGGAAGCGTGGGCCCGGCGCTTGGGTTTCACCACCAAGATTTTTGCCGACGACGCGCTAGCCCTGGGCGCATCATGCGTTCACCTCGACGAAATGGCGCGCGCATTTTCGCTGTTTGCGCGCGGCGGCACATGGTGGCCGCGACCTAACGGCGAAGAAAAAGACTGGGTCTATGTCCGGCGGATTGTGGATCGCGTTGGCGCGGTGATCGAAGACAACACGGTGGCCGATGATCCGCAGCTCGGCGCTAGTGATCGCTTGGATCGCATCGCTGCGCTGTCGGGCCGCGCCGCGCCACGCGCCATCGCAGCGCGCACCGCGTTTTTGACCAGCAAACTGTTAGCGCACATGGTTACCTTTGGTTTCACCAGCACGCTGCGCAGCACGGAGATTCACGCCGCTGGCAAGACCGGCACGTCGAGCGCCACCCACGACAACTCCTTTGTTGCGTTCACCTCGCGCTTCACGGTTGCGACCTGGCTTGGCGACGACAAAAAACAACGCGCGTTAGGCAAAAAGGACGCGGCGTACATGACCGTAGTGCCGCTGTTTGCCAGGTACATGCACGAAGTCGCACGCAATTTTCCCAATCCCGAGATTCCGTGGTTCGTCCCACCTGGGGTTAACGCAAAGGACCGCGGCGACCACAGCAAGGGCACCCACGGGCCGCAAATGGATTTGATTTTCCGCAAACATGAAAAACCAGCGGATGGCGACGCGAAAATCGACATCTGAACGGCTATCCAGCGCGTTGCAGGTCGTGAAAATCTGAGATTGTGGCGTCGCAATTTGACGACACCCGGCCGCGGTCATCCCTCTTGAGCAATTTGGTCGGCCGGTTCGCTGACAGCAACTAGCTGTATTTATAATTATATTTCGCTGGTAACGAGAATTTTGCGCAAGCCTAGGTGATAATCTAGCGCGGCCCGGGTCTTGCTACGTTTACACTTGAAGTGTCGAGCGCTCCCCGAAACCGCAGTAATTTCGTGCAGCCCAATGCGTCCATAGATCCAATGCTCGGCAGCGTACTAGCCGATCGTTATCGTGTCCTGCGTCAACTAGGCCAAGGCGGCATGGGCGTGGTCTACGAAGCTGAACATGTTCAGCTCGGCAAAAAAGTCGCGATCAAATTGCTGCTTGCCAAATTTGCCGATGACCCTGAAGCCATCGCGCGGTTTCAGCGCGAAGCCCTCACCGTTTCGCAAATCGGCAATCCGCATATTATCGATGTTGTCGACATCGGCGTTGCGCCTGACGGTCGCAGCTTTGTTGTGCTTGAGCTGCTCACCGGGGCAGATCTAGGTGTGGTGCTGTCGCGAACGGGCCCCATGAATCCGCAACGCGCCATAGCGATCATGCAGCAAGTGTTGCAAGGCGTAGGTGCAGCGCACGCTCGTGGCATCGTGCATCGCGATCTCAAACCCGACAATGTGTTTTTGGTGCAACGCGGCACCGATGTTGATTTCGTTAAGATTCTTGATTTTGGAATTTCCAAGATCCTCGACGCGGTTGATGCAAAAGTTCGATTGACGTCAACCGGCACCGTGGTTGGCACACCGATCTACATGGCACCCGAACAAGCCATGGGCGGTGCGATCGATCACCGCGCTGACTTATATGCCTTAGGCATTATGTTCTACGAGATGTTGGCCGGGCGGCCACCGTTCGATGCGCCAAGCTACATCGCACTGGTCACCAAACACCTGCACGAAGAACCACCACCGCTCAAACAGTTTCGGCCGGACTTGCCCAACTGGTTGACCGCCGTTGTCCATCGCGCCCTCGAAAAAGAACCAGATCGCCGCTTTGCGTCGGCCGATGCGTTTTTAGCTGCGTTACCGTCCAAAAGTGCGCTGATGGCAACCGACAATGTGGCCACGCTCAGCCCCGGCCAAGTGCCAGCGTTGCCGCAGTTGGGCACAGGAAAAAATCAAGCACATCGGAAATCAACGTCTTCTACATCGGCAGCGTCAGCGGTCACGATCAGCACCAGCCGCGCATCGCGATTACCTTGGATCATTTTGGCGTTCGCAACGGTCGCAGCCGCAACCGCCCTGACCATCTTGGTGGCAACCAAACGCAACGAACCTGCGCCCGCAGCGCCGGCGCACGTAGCGTCAGCGCTGCCCACCCCAGTGCAAGCGCCTGGCGTGGCAAGCGGCAACGGTGAAGGCAGCGCGGCCGGCCCCGCCGCATGGGCCGACCCAGCACGCGCCGCAATCATCGCAACGCCAATCGCCAGCGAAGGTGAACTGCAAATTTCCACCCTGCCCGTCGGCGCAACAGTATTTGTGGATGATCAGAAGATTGGCGTTACCCCCATTGAAGACTACGAAGTTGCACCGGGCCAACATACGATTCGTCTCGAACTTGCCGGTTATGCCATCGTTGAAACACCGCAAAAAATTGCCGCTGGGGACACCCTAACGCTGGTTGTGCCGATGGCCGCGTCCGCGACCACGACCGGTGGCCAACGTGCCGCAACCAAGCCCACCATCACCGTCGAACGGCAGATCGGCCGACGCAAAAATAGGTCGAGGGACAAATTTTCAGGGCCAGGCAGTGGTAGTGGCAGCGGCGCAGGTAGTGCGCGAGTACCGAATCCCATGATCAAACCCGATCCCAAACCCGATCCTGTCGAACCGGACAACAAAGTTAACCCATTCACCAAGGATGGACGGGGTAAAGCCAACCCGTTCGGTAACCCATGACGCTGGTTGTTGGTCGATACGTAACAGTTTTCATGTTGTTACTCGCGCTGAGCTCGGTGGCGTTGGCCGATAATCGTGAAGACGCCGGCAAAGAATTCGCAGCGGCACAACAAGCCGAAAAACAGAAAGATTTTGCGAGTGCAATTGAGCACTATTTAAAATCTAACGAGTTGGCGCCGCATCCATCGACGGCGTACAACATTGCACTCAACTATGAAAAGCTGCTGAATTTTCGGCAAGCTGCGGTTTATTATCAAAAATATCTCGATGGTTCGTCCGATCCACCGGACCGTGTAAAAGTGCAGCAGCTCATCGCGGATCTGCAGAACAAACCAAGCCGCATCACCATTCGATCGTCGCCCGCCGGCGCACAAATTACCATTGATGGCACCCCTGCAGGCGTTGACCCGCTCGTCACAACGGTGACGGGTGGTGTGCACCGTATCGCAGCGATCGCGAACGGCATGCAACAAACCCAAGACATCGACGCCAAGTTTGGGGAGCCTCAAGACCTCATGTTGTCGTTTGGTCCACAGGCCGGCATATTGACAATCTTGAGTTCGATGCCAGGTACCCAATTGTGGATCGATGGCCAGCCGATTGCGTTAGCCCCAACCTCAGTAAATTTGCTGCCAGGGCAACATCAGGTCACCGCACAAGCGGTGGGCTATGCGGTTCAAAACAAAACCGTCACCATCGAAGCCGCGCGCTCCGCGCAAATTACCTTCACCCTGGTTCGTGGCGGTGCGCCCCCCGTCGGTAACTCAGGTAGCGTTGTCTATCCACCAACGCCCAGCCTGACGTTCATCGCCGGACTGTTAGCTGGCTCGTATTTCCCAGTGAGCGACTACACCGCGCCCGCACTGGAACCACAATTTGGGTTTCGCTGGGGCACCGGCGAATTGTATGCGCGCTTTGCGTTCGTTGCCTCGGATGCCGTCAAATTTGGCAATTTTGGCATGGGCTATCGTGTCGGTGCCATGACCCATAACCGCACGCACGTGTACTATGCGGCCAACGTCGGCTTTAGCCCTGGCTTGAACTTCGACGGACGGATCGGCATGGCGCTGCGAGGAGCATTGGGCAATAAGCTCGACATCTACGTTGAGGCTGGCTTGGGGTATGCGTTTCGTGGCGATGAGGACACAAGTGCTGACCCGCCACTGCCAAACTCGCCGCCGGCCGGTGGCACCGAACTATATTTTCCTGTGATGGCAGGCGTAGTGTTTCACAAGTAGCGTCACTACTCATTAAGCCTACGGCGCATCGCGTAAGTATTCACACTTGGGCGCCATCACGTGCGGCGTAATGTACGAGACGTTCCACAGTTCGCTGAGCAAATAGCGAAAATTGGCGTACGTCACGACGAAGAAATCCATCTTGCGCTTTTTTATCCCGCCACCCGTGTCTTCAGCGCGCACGCAACCATCGTGGATCGTGCCATCGGGTAAACGCATGCCATCAAATTCGGGCACATAGATCGGCTCGCCAATTTTGACTAACCGTTGATCCACGGCAACCGACTTAAACGGCACCAGCGCCCGCTGGCCCGCCCCACGACCAAACGGATGCACGTCGGGATCTAGCGTGGCGAAACATGTGCCGTAGCCATAGTTGCATGGCCCGTGATAATTGATGACCCGACCATCGGCCATCACGCCGGTGCCTTCCATGCGCATCGACCACGCCATTTGCTCGGGCACGGCACCAATAAAAAATCCGTCGCGCGTATAGATCTCGGCTTGATCACGTGGCGCATACTTGCGCTCGTCGGGATCATCAAACTCGGTTTCCAACGCAAGCCAATAGAACCGCAACGCAAAGCCTAAATCCTCGACGAGCGGATACCCACAGCAGCGTTTGTCGCGACCACGCAATTCGGTAGTCGGATGAATTTCGACGCCTTCTTTGTTGAGCTTGCTTACGGTCACCGCCGGCGCGGTGGGCGCGCCATGGACACGTTCACCGCGAACCACCTGCCAGGTTACGATGGCAACGGGACAAATGAGCGCTATGGCGAGAGGCTTGTACAAAGGACTAGCATAATCTACCCGACGACGACTTGGCTGCAACTTTCTAGGCTTGTACAACGAGGCATGGCCGGTGCAAAAATTCATCCGTGGCTGTGCGCCGTGGCCGATGCGACCGAGCTCGGCCAATGCGGCGGCAAAGCGGTAGGCTTGGCGTTGCTGGCACGGGCCGGCCTGCCAGTACCGCCTGCGGTTGTCGTAACCTACGCGGCCTTCCTCGATATCGTGCAACCCGGGCCCGAACCGGCAGGGCCAGCCCCGGTGATGCCTGGGCTGCCCGCCGCCCCATCCAGCGCTGAAATTTCTGCAGTCCATGCGTGGGCCACGTACTGGAGTGAGTTGGCGCAACACCTAGCACATGTCGACATTGCGCCGGCGCTGTTGCGTGACCTCGTCGCGCACGCGGCAGCGTGGCACCAAGTCGCGGTACGCTCGTCCATGGCCGTCGAAGATTCGGCGCGCGCTGCGGCACCTGGGTTATTTGTTTCACAGAACAATGTGGCCACGACCGCGACCGCCATTGCAGATGCGCTGCGTGCAGTGTGGACCAGTGCATGTACACCGATGGTTGCGGACTATCGCGCTCGCCGTGCCGCCGGTGCTGGTGGTTTTGCCATCGCTGCGATTGTGCAACGGTTTGTGGCAGGCGAGCGGCTGGTAATTTACACGCGGCCGCCCGGCGCAGCGACCGAACCCACCGCACTGGTGCAACAAGGTGGCACAACCCGCCGCCTGGCGCGCAACGCGACCAACGAGCCCGCGCTACAACTTGCGCTGGCCGCCGAATCCGCAATCAACGCTACGCAAGGTGCCGACGTCGAGCTGGTGCAACAACTCGAAGGCACATTATGGATTGTGCAAGCTCGACCCATCGTACATCCACGGACCAATGATCGGCGCCCGGCCCCGCCGACCAGCTTGTTAGCCGGTATGCATGCCGACGGCCGCACGTGGACGTTCGATTACACCCACAATCCAACGCCGCTTTCGATCGCGCAAGCTGAATTGGTGCAGGCTGTGCAAGCCGCTGGCGTCGCACCATTTGCGCTACGCTTATGCGCTGGCTATCTTTACGCCACGCCAGTGCCGCGTTCATCGGCCGAGTCGGCCGACTTGCCCGACGGTGTACTCGAAAATGCCAGCAACTTGGCCGCGTATTGGGCGACGCTGTGCGCCCGCATGGCAGCGACCTTAGCCAGCGACGACGCATCGCTCAGCGCGGTGTTGCAGCGTTATGTTGCCTTCTACGACCTTTGGGCCAATCGCGTCGCACCACTGATCAAAGCTGCGCGCCGGCGACTGCAAGATGAATTTGCAGCGCAGGGCACCCCCCTCGAACAGCAACGCGAGATGTTGCGCCAAATTGCGCGGCCAAGTTCCATCGATCGCCAACTGCAACGTTGTGCCAACGGTGAAATCGACGACAACGAACTGCGAGCCCGCATCGCGGAGGTCGCAACACAATGGGATGTAGCGTCGCCTACCTACGGCGAGCACTGGGACAGCATTCGCCAAGCCGTGGCGCGCCTGCGTACCGCGCGTGCCGGCCTGCCACCTGTGGCGTTGACCATGGCAGCACCTGCGCTCGTCGCCCGCGACGACCCGCAGCAACTCGCGGCGTTGCAATCGGCGTTGGCTATCGCGAGGCTGGGCGCCGACTACGCCGAACAAGATGACCTGTGGTTTTTTCGGGCCCAAGCTGCCGTACGGCGAGCGTTATTGCAGCGCGCGGCGCAGCTCGGCCTGGCCGACGACCGCACCGACGATATTTTTTGGCTACCGTGGTCGATGCTACGTGATGATGCACACTTCGATTCGGTGCATGCCCACGCCCAAGCTCGAGCCGCCCGCGCAGCTGCACAACGCGCCACGATGTGGCAGATGCCACTACACATTGGCGCCCCACTTGAATCACCGCCGTCAACCGCAACTGCCGTCGGTGGTGGTGGCCGTTTTGAGGGCATTGTCTGGCGCATCGAGCCCGAAACGCTAGCGCAACGCAGCCCCGCCATGGCCGGCGATGGTGCCGTGGTGGTCATCGCGCGCGCGCTTACACCCGGCTTGGCCCTGGGACTCGCTGGGGCAACTGGCATCGTGTGCGACGCGGGCGGCTTTCTTGATCACGGTGCCGCGATGGCCCGTGAACTCGGCGTGCCGTACTTGGTGGGCACCCATGACGTTTTTGACCGCTGTTACGACGGCCAGCGAATTGCGGTAGATCCCGACACCGGTACCGTCACGCTGTACCCATAAGCCGCTGCGATTGCGTGCGATTACGGACCTCGATACGGCTTTACCTGCCGGACTCGACCTTTGAACCCTGGTTCAGCTTATGATGCGCGCAACGTGTTAGCTGCCTTGCGACGAAAAAATCTGCATACCTGGATGGGTGACTATCTTGGCCACTTGGCACGGCGAGCGTTAGCCCACCGCGATGCCGTAGCCAGCCGACCGCACCATGTGTTGTTCGCGATGTGCGACCATTACGAACCGCTCTGGGCCGGCGCCGACGATGCCACGGGCAACGCGCGCGTCGATGCCTGGGCCCAAGGCTATCCCACCATGGCCAAGGAATTTCGCGATCACCAAGGCCGACCACCGCGCCATGGTTGGTTCTTTCCCGGTGAAGAATACCGTCCGCGATTTTTGGATCAGCTCGGCACACTAGTACGCGACGGCTTTGGTGAGCTTGAAGTGCACTTGCACCACGACGCTGACACCGTCGAATCGTTGCGTGCAAAATTCAACGAGCATTTAAAAACATTTGCGCAGCACGGCCATCTTTCGCGTGATGCCGAAGGGCGTTACCAATGGGCGTTCATCCACGGCAACTGGAGTTTGGCCAACAGCCGCCCCGATGGTCGTTGGTGCGGGGTTGATGCCGAGCTGCCGTTGTTGCACGAACTCGGCTGTTACGCTGACCTGACGTTTCCGTCGGCGCCCGATGGTTGTCAGCCTAATCAAGTTAATAAAATTTATTGGCCCGTCGGCGATCTCAATGCCCGCAAATGTTTTGAAAACGGCGAACAAGCCCGGGTTGGGCGCAGCTATGATGATCGCCTGTTGATGATTACCGGGCCGCTGTGTCTGGCTCGGAAAGCGACGGGCTCCCGCATCAGACTTGAAAACGGCGCAGTTACTGGCGACGATCCAGCGACGCCAGCGCGCGTCAAAAGTTGGGTCGACCAAGGCATCCATGTCGTCGGGCGCCCCGAGTGGATCTTCGTCAAAGTCCACACCCATGGTGCCATCGAAAAAACCGCCAACTCGCTGCTCGGCGACGACGGCCGAGTTTTACACGAGAGCCTGCAACGCTATAACGACGGCCGTAATTACCGGCTGCACTATGTGACGGCCCGCGAGATGTTCAACATTGCGCGGGCGGCCATGGACGGCAAATCGGGCGATCCATCGGCCTACTACGACTATCTGGTAGCACCACCACCCGTGGCCGACCATGCGCGTTAACCCGCGGCTCGCCTGCATTGTCAAAACCAGGCCGGGTAGTGTACCAAGCAAAGCCATTCTATGACGACCACGCCCGCCCCTCGGATCGCCGTGTTGGTGCCTTGCCTCAACGAAGCGGCCGCCATTGGTAAAGTTGTCCGGGATTTTCGCGCAGCGTTGCCAACCGCAACCGTCTACGTCTACGACAACAACTCCACTGACAAGACCAGTGAGGTGGCACGCGCCGCTGGCGCTGTGGTCCGCACCGAGCGCCGCCCCGGCAAAGGCAGCGTGGTGCGCCGCATGTTTCAAGACATCGACGCCGACCTGTACGTCATGGTCGATGGCGATGACACCTACGATGCAGCAGTGGCACCTAAACTGGTCCACCACGCGCTGCGCGATCGCCTCGATATGGTGGTTGGCCGTCGAGTAGAAACCCATGCCGATGCTTATCGCGGTGGTCATCGCCTCGGCAACGCCGTGCTCACTGGCTTGGTGCGGAAAATTTTTGCAGCCCACATTCAAGACATGTTGTCCGGCTACCGAGTTTTTTCGCGACGCTTCGTCAAGAGTTTCCCGTCGCTGTCACGCGAGTTCGAGATCGAAACCGAACTCACCGTGCACGCCATGCAAATGCGCATGGCCGTCGCTGAAGTAGACACGGCCTACAAAGAACGCCCGCCTGGTTCGTTTTCAAAGTTGCGCACGTTCCGCGACGGCTGGCGAATCTTGGTGACCATTCTCAATTTGTTACGCAACGAACGGCCGTTATTGTTTTTCTCGATGATCGCCACCATGATCTTCTTGCTGGCCGGCGGCTTGGCCGTGCCGATCATTGTCGAATACGCACGCAGCGGCCTGGTGCCCCGCTTTCCCACCGCCATCTTGTGTTCGGCGCTTGCCGTCGTCGGTGTGGTTGCCATTGCCACTGGGCTCATTCTCGATCTGGTGGCGCACGTCCGCCGCGAAGGCAAGTTGTTGGCCTACCTGCGCTACCCCGCCCCCGACGACCAAGCTGCCGATCAGTTTGCTGAACCGCAGCCGTAGACCGCCGCGCATCACACCAAATATCTGATACGAACTGCCCCGCCGCAACCGTTCAATCAACCCTAAAACTTAGAAAAATCCGGTGCGCGCCGCGCCATAAAGGCACTGAACGCCTCCATCGCCTCTGGCGATTGTAAGCGAGCCAAGAACTGCGCGCCTTCAAATTCAATCGTTTCCAGGATGGCCGCGCGATCGCATCGATGCGATAGCGCTTTAGTGCCTTGCAACGCTGCCGGTGCGCGACTGGCTAATTTTTCTGCCGTCGCGCGTGCCACGACCTCTGGATTTTCCTCAACAGCGGTGATCATGCCCCACTGCTGTGCGGTTGCTGCATTGATTTCCTCGCCCAGTTGCAACAGTTGCGCCGCGCGCCGATGCCCGACCAACGATGGCAAAATCAGCGACGACGCGGCTTCTGGCACCAGCGCAAGATCCACAAATGGAGTTTTGAAACGCGCATCCGGCGCGGCGAAGATGAAGTCGCAGTGCAATAACATCGTAGTGCCAATGCCAATAGCCAAACCGCGCACGGCCGCGACGACCGGCTTGTCGAGCATCGCAAGAGCGCGTAAAAAATGCAGCGGTGCATCCAGGCCATTGCCGCCGCTGCCGGCTTTGATAAAATCGGTGACATCGTTGCCCGATGAAAAACAGCTTGGACCGCCCGCGATCACAATCACCCGGACCTGCGGATCCGCAGCAGCCACCGTCAGCGCCGATGTCATCGATTGATACATCGCCAACGAAATGGCGTTCTTCTTCTCAGGACGATTCATGCGAATCGTGGTGATACGATCGCTGGATTCAACAACGACAAAGTCTGTCATGGCCCTCAGCCTACCGCACGTGCGCGCCCACAGCGGTGGATACGGCGGTGTTTCATCAGCGCCTTCCCGGCAGCCACACGATTACGCTTGTCGCCGACGTGCACTAGCCCAGCATCGTGACCAGGCTCACACCCAAGCGCAGTCGCACGAAAAATGCCGCAGATACGGTGCTTGTCGAACAATCCGCACGCCACGAATGTCGGCCGCTTTTTGTTTCACCTCGGCGATTACCTCGGCTGCGTAATCAAAATGCGATTGCGTATACATGCGGCGCGGAAATGCCAAACGCACCAATTCCATCGTGTGAAATGTTTCACGGCCATCAGGCAACCGTTTACCAAACATCACGGAGCCGATTTCGACGCCACGAATGCCGCCTTCAAGATACAGTGCATTGCACAACGCCCAAGCCGGATAGTGCTCCACCGGCATATGTGGCAGCACAGTTTTGGCGTCGATATACACAGCGTGGCCGCCAGTAGGTTTAACAAAACCAATGCCCGCCGCTTCCAGGCGTTCGCCGAGATATTCCGCGGTGCGCAGCCGGTATCGTAGATAATCTTCGTCGAGAACTTCTTGCAGACCTACCGCCATCGCATCGAGATCGCGTCCAGCCAACCCGCCGTAGGTAGGAAAGCCCTCGGTCAAAATCAGCGTATTGGTAACGGCGTCCAGCCATTCATCACTGCGTAGCGCAATGAAGCCGCCAATATTCACCATGCCATCTTTTTTGGCGCTCATGGTGCAGCCATCGGCGTAGCCAAACATCTCGTGCACAATGTCGCGAATGCTGGCCTCGGCATATTCGGGTTCACGCAGCTTGATGAACATGGCGTTTTCGGCAAACCGGCACGCATCCAGAATGAACGGCTTGCCGTACTTTTTGAGTAACGCTGCGTACGCCCGAATATTGGCCATCGACACTGGCTGGCCCCCGCCGGTGTTGTTGGTGACGGTAATCATGCCAAACGGAATGCGCGCACTGTCGCGAGCCAGCAAGGCCTCGACGCGCGCCAGATCGATGTTGCCCTTAAACGGATGCATCGTTGCAGGCTGGGTGCCTTCGGCGATCACTAAATCCACCGCTTCGACGCCAAGCACTTCAAGATTGGCGCGGGTGGTATCGAAGTGGCAATTGTTAGGGACGACATCGCCCTTGTGGCAGGCTGCGGTGAACAGCACTTTTTCCGCGGCACGGCCCTGGTGGGTCGGCACAAAGTGCTTCATGCCCGTGAGATCTTGCACCACGGTTTGCAAGCGATAGAAGCTACGCGCGCCGGCGTAGCTTTCATCACCTTCCATGATCGCCGCCCACTGCTTCGACGACATCGCGCCGGTGCCCGAGTCAGTAAGCCAATCGATCAGCACATCCTCAGCGTGCAACTTAAAAACATTGAGCTTGGCCGCCGCCAGCAACTGCTCGCGTTGGGCCGGCGTGGTCATGCGAATCGGCTCAACGCTTTTGATCCGAAATGGTTCAATCAGGGTTTTGGGCATGAGCGATCAATCAAACAAGCCGCGACGCGCTTGATCTCGTTCGATACTGCGAAATAGTGCACCAAAATTGCCTTCGCCGAACGACGCATGATTTTTGCGTTGGATCAGTTCGATGAATATTGGCCCAACCAAATTCTTAGTAAAGATTTGCAACAAGTAACCATCCGCATCACCATCGACCAGCACATTGCGGCGCTTGATCTCGGCATGGTCTTCGCTGACATTGGGTACGCGGTCAAAAACCTCTGCGTAATAGTCAGCGTCGATATCAAGCATCGTGATCGACGAGCCCTCTAGCTGTTGCAACGATGCCAACAAATCTTGCGTGATAAACGCGAGATGCTGAATGCCCGGGCCATGATACTCGTCCAAGTACTCATTGATCTGCGATTTTTTCTCGTCAGCTTCGTTGATGGGAATGCAAAATCGACCGCACGGCGACCGCAAAGCATACGAGGTCAGCCCAGTTTTGGCGCCGCGAATATCAAAGTAACGCACTTCAGCAAAGCCAAAAACATCTTTGTAAAACGACGCCCAATGTTGCATCGTGCCTTTGGCCACGTTGTTGGTCAGGTGATCCAGCGCCAAAAATCCTTTGGCCAGCACCAGTTCCGGCTCGGTTAAATCTTCAAAGCCGCGACGCGCCCAAGTGTCGGCGTGGCCAGCATGATCGACAAAATAGATCAGGCTATCGCCAATGCCAAAAATCGCCGGCATCGGATATTGCCGATCAATCAAGAAGTCGCCTTCAGCCTGCGAGCGCGCACCGCGCGAAACGGCCGCTGCGTGGGCCTGCGTCGCATCCTTGCAGCGCCAACCCATCGAACAAATGCTCGGCCCATGCAATTCACCGAAGCGGGCGGCAAACGAATGGGGTTCGCGGTTGAGCAAGAACGTGATGTCGCCTTGTTGGTACAAATCGATGGGCTTGTCGCGGTGGCGTTTGGTTTTGGAAAAGCCAAAGGCTTTGAACAAAGCGTCCAAGCGAGCCGGCTCATTCGATACAAATTCGACGAAGTCGAGGCCGTCGAGGCCACATGGATTAACCGCAGCAACGGGAAATTGCGGAGCAACGAGATATGTCATAGCGATGTTTCCTACTTCCAACTCTGCCAATATTCGAGAACCTCCGTCGCCGCCGCCGGGGTAAGCACGTGCAGTGGACGTTTGGTATCTAGCATCACCGCCACCTCTTCAGTTCGCGTGGCGTCGCGGCTGCGCGCGAACGCAGCCTGTTGCGGCCCATGGTGAATGCCCTGCGGATGAAACGTCAACATGCCCGGTGCTATGCCGGCGCGGCTAAAAAAGTCACCTGCGTGGTAGAAAATGACTTCATCGAAGTCGATGTTGGAATGATAGAACGGCACCTTGAGCGCGGTGGGGTCACCGTTTTCCAGCGGCCGCGGCAAGAACGTACAGATCACTGCGTTGTGCATGACAAATGTCGAATGCGCCGACGGTGGCAAGTGATAGCGATCGCTGAGCACCGGGCGGATATCGCGCACATTGATCTTATGCGCGGACAACGTGCCTTTCCAACCAACCACATCATGCGGATTGAATGGATAAAACACCTTGGTAATCGCGCCAGCTTGGCAAATCCGCAACTCAAATTCACCGGCAGCATTGGGCTGCAGCGACGAAGCCTCGGGGCTTGGCACTTGAATCAGCGCCGGGTCAAATAACGCATGCTGACCCAGCATGCCGCGTTCAGGGAAATTCACTTCACTGTACGCTTCGATCACCATGATGCGGGTTGCGCTGGTCGGCGACAACCGATACGCCGTGCCGCGCGGCACGACGAGATAGTCGCCAGGCTCATACGCCAGTGGCCCAAAATCAGTTTCACATCGGCCAGCGCCAGCATGCACAAACATCACTTCATCGGCATCGGCGTTGCGAAACAAATATGCCATCGGCGCGGTCAGCGTCGCAAGCGAGAGTCGGACGTCGTCATTGCCTAGAATGCCGCGCCGCGCAGTCAACCAATCATCGTCGGCGCCGCCTTCCAGCTTGCGCAAATCATAGGCGCGCGGCTGGAGTGGCCCTTCGATGCGAGTCCAACCCACCGGCGCATGCTGCCGGTACAAATGAGCGTAGCGCCCGGAAAAGCCATTGCGGGCATATTCTTCTTCGACTGTACCGTCGGGCAAGCCAACGTGAGCTTGGTTAGCGACTCGACCGCGAATCCAGGGGATGTCCATGCCGTCGTTGTACGGTGCGCCGACTGATCAAGATAGTCACAAAAGATTGCACATCTTTGTCAAATCTATGAACAATGTTTCCATGTCGGCCGCTATACAAATCACGCTGGAACAAGCCCGCACCTTAGACGCCGTAGCGCGCGAAGGCACGCTACAAGCAGCCGCAGCACGCCTCCATAAAGGCCATCCGGCGGTGCTCTACGCACTCAAACAACTCGAACAACAAACCGGTATCGCCTTATTAGATCGCAGTGGTTATCGCACCCGCCTGACCGCGGCAGGCGACGCGGTGCTGAGCCACTGCCGCGTCATGCTCAATGCCGAGCGTGACCTCCAAGCCACCTGCGCCGTGCTGCAATCAGGGTGGGAGCCGGTCCTCGCTGTCGTGATCGATGCCATCGTGCCGTTCACCCCGTTTTTGCACGTCGTGCAACATATCCGTGCCCATCAAGCGCCAACCAAACTCATGGTGTCGGTCGATTCACTCGATGGTGTGCGCACCCGCTTCGACGCTGAACGCGCGCAAATTATGGTCACGGTCTTGCCGCACCCTGCCGAGCTAGGCTTTACCGTGCATGCGCTGCCCAAACTCAAAGCGCGATTGGTGGCGCACCGCAATCATCCGCTGGTCAAACCAGCCCGGGTCACCCGGCAACAACTCGCACAACATGTACTGCTAACCGTCCGCGGCAGCGATGCGCGCTTGCAACTCGCCACCGCGGATCTCGACACCCAATCAACGGTGCAGCTATCAGACTTTCATTCCAAAAAAGCCGCCATCCTGGGT
>JAGPDK010000386.1 GCA_018057605.1 Kofleriaceae bacterium
CCCCAAGACGGCGCCCTCGAATTCTCGGTGACGGCGTTGGGCAACGATGATGTGGCAGGGCTGGCCAGTCATCAAATCGGTGCGGCATATCTTGCGATGCGCAACGTTGGTAGTGTGTTTCGCGCCGAAGCCCGTGAACCCAATGAGCTGGAAAGTACGTTGGCGGCGTATCTTTTAGGGCTAGGCATTCTCGCTGCGAACAGCGCATCGTACGTTCGGAAGCATGCGGAGTTAGTTGGGAACTCGGAATATTCTGAGCACAAGATTGCTGCGCATGGTGCGTTGACCGTTGACGAAGCCTGCTTTGTGTTGGTGGTGCAGGATTTGGTGCGTGATGAACAACAATCCGAGGCATTCGCCACCCTGCGCGGGCCCCAACATGCCGCCGTAGATTTTTGGCGCGCTGAGTTGCTGCCGTACCGACGAGAATTGCGCGATGCGCTAGGCCTCCCGGCAACGTCGCTCGGCGATGTTGCAACTTCGCTGGCGCGACCATCACAATCCCGCACTGCGCCACTTGGCTTGATTGAGCCCGATCCAAGGCAATTCAATCGGGGCCGCCGTACATTTCGCGTGGCCTTTCATCGGGGTGCTCCGCGCATGGTAGGCGGTTGGTTGGTTGGTGCCGCGGTGGGCGGCATCGTGGTACATCAAGCTGCGGTTGTTTGGCCGCTGGTTGGGCTGGTCGCACTGGGTGGTGGCGTCGGTTGGGTATGGGGCCGCAGGCGCAAGTACTGGCATTGTGCCGATCCTGAGTGCAATCGACTGATGAAGGCTGAGGTGCGGCAGTGTCCCGGTTGCGGCGGCACGATCGCGGCGGAAATCGCCAGCGCGAGACTCCGGTTGGCCAAGGAAGAAGAGCTCGACCTTGAAGCCGCAGCCGCAGCCAGCGACGCACCGGACGACCGCTGACTATCACGCCAGCGACTGCATCGCCCTGCATCACGATGTGGCGGCGTGGGTGTGTGGCCGCTGGTTAGTCCCGAAACATCGCGGTGACCAGCATCAAGTCGGCCCGTGCCGAAAATACCGGCTGACCATCTTCAAAGGCGCAACATTGCGCGGTGCGAAATGGCTGAAAGGCTGGCAAGCCAAGCAACATTGCGCCCAGCGCTGAAATGTTGGGTTCGTGTCCAACCAGCATGACCGAGCGGCCATAGGTTTTGAGTTGTTGCGCTATTACGTTGGGCTGCGCCGAGGGTTCCAACGCGCGCAGCGTGACAATTTGACCGAAATAATCCAAGCCATCGGCAAGGCGCTCGGCGGTCTGCACCGCGCGCGGCAGCGGCGAACTCAGCACTGCGTCGAGTTCAACATTGTTTTCGCGTAACAATTTGGCTAACCCACGCGCATGTTGTCGGCCGCGTTCGTTGAGCCAGCGATCGCGATCTGAGCCGGCCACTTCTTCGGATACTGCCTCGCCATGCCGTACTAGATAGATTTTCATGTTGTTCCTTACCAGCCAAGGCTGCCACGGATGCCGTGTTGAACGGAAGAATCGTCGTTAGCGTTCGCTGCCGTCAATGCCGAAAAATCCGCGAATGCGTTTCATCAAATCGTATTTGGCCGTATCGAGGCGTTCACGTTTTTGATCGTCGCGTTCATCGCGTGCCGTGCTCAACGCTTCGCGGCGCGCCGCCAAGACTTCTGCGATGGGTTCGGCCAGCTCGGGGGTGGCGCGCAGCACGGCTTGAAATGCTTCCTTGGCGATGCGGTAGCAAGTCAATTGCGATGCGGCGACGACGGTGGCAGCGCGGGCTTCACCAGTCATTAGTGACATTTCACCAAAGAATTGTCCTGGGCCCAGGCGGGCGACCTCGCGTTGCGCGGCGCCGTGCCCAAGCACCACCGCCGCCTGACCTTCAACGACCATATACAACTCATCCGCGCTATCGCCTTCGCGGGTAATGGTTTCGCCGGTCGCAAAAGGTGCATAGGCCATTTGGGTGGCGAGTTGTTCCACTGCATCGGGTGCCAAGGCGCGGAATAGATCGACTTGGTGCAAGGCTTGGCGTCGACGCTGTAGCTCGACGGCGGATTTACGCGCCACCCGCTCGGGCGATTCGGCGGTTAAAAAGATCGCGCTGGCGGGAATCGCCATTGCGATATCGGCGCGTCGCAACGCGTACCAAAGCCGCACCCGAATTTCGCTATCGAGTACGTCATCGCGGGCTAGATCCGTGATCCAGTAGCGCACGGTGTATTGCGCAACACTGTCGCGATAGCCCGACAGTAGGACATGCAAGCGTGGTTCGTCGGCAATGCCTTCGATCGGCATGACCGCCAAGGCGGTATCAATTGCATGCGTGATGGCTGCTGGCGGGGTGCGAAAATCGACGAAGAAATCAAACGTGCGCCGCCACTGCAAAGCTTCGCCGGTGCGACGCCCCAAAATGGTCACTTGGCTGCGCATCAGCACACCATTGGGAATAATGATGGTTTCCCAGGCCCGGGTTTCGATCGCCGTGTAGCGCCAGCGAATATCGGTGACGCGCCCCTGCGGCTGGCCGGGGCCTAAGGTGATCCAATCTCCGGCTTTGACGGAATTGTCCATTTGCAGGGCTAGGCCACCCATAATGTTGCCGAGGGTATCTTGCAACGCAAAACCGATGACGGCGGTGAGCACGGCGCTGGTTGTGATCAGCCCTGCGACTGAAAAGCCGGCGCGTTTCCCGACGACAATCATGGCGACAACCACCAAGATGCCGGTAACGATGTCGGCCAAAATGCGCGGCAAGGCGAGGCCTAACCGGGGCAGGGTAATTTCAAAAATGATGTTGGTAACCAACGCAACGATGCAAAGCAGTTCGAAGGCCAGCGCGGTGAGTGGCGCGGCCAAGTTGGCTGTGCCACTGGCCGCCAACACGGCGGCCACTACCACGGCGATGACATGCCCGGTGAAAAAAATGGTGGCCCCGCGCAACGTGCGGGTTTTGGTCGGGCCACGGCCGGACGCGGCGCCTGGTTGCAACGCCACGGCGCTGAGCCGCGCGAACAAGACAGAGAGCATCAGCCCGGCCAGGAGATAGGGCGTGCGTAGCTCCCACGTTGCGTCGATCAGCGCGTTCCAAAACGTCACGTGACCATGCTAAGCGCAAACCGATGCGGTGCCAACGTGTGGTGGCGGTGCTTGTGCAGACCTGTGGCGTGCCGGCTTGAATGGCGGGCGTCACCGTGAAGCAATTGTTGCGTGGTTGGACGATTTGGCGGCCCAAATCAACTACTCTCGTACACCCGACGTTCGTTCAGGGGTCATGACAAATGTACAGTACGAGAACAACAATGAAGCTTGGCCTGCGTGATTGACCTCGTCAAAGTACTTAGGGTTTTTGCGATCGGTCGTGACGCGTCCGACGATGCTTTGGCTACGTTGAGTGCGGGCTCCACCTTGCGCCGCCTACGTGAAGACGATGAGGTGTGGGCGCAAGGTGCGCCGTCCAAGCGCGTGGTGCTGATTCAGTCGGGGCTAGTGCAGATTGCGCGTACCCAATCGATGATGGTCCCGGTTACCGTCGCGCTGTTTGGGCCCCGCGAAGTGGCTGGGCTAGTGGCGGTATTGCAGCGGGTGCCGTATCCGGCGGCCGCGCGTGTGGTTAGTGAATTCGCCGATATCATCGAAATCTCCGACGAAGCGTTTCATCAGGCGTTAGGCGACGATCATGGGGTGGCGCGCTCAGCAAACTTGGCCTTGGTGGGGCAAATTCACGCGTTGCACGCCAAAATCTCCATGTTGACCAATGGTGATACCGAAGAGCGATTGGTGACGTTGGTGGCCCACTTAGCCGAGCGATTTGGTGATGAAGACGAACACGGCGCTACGTTTATCCCGTTGACGTTGACCCGCCGCATGATGGGCGAGCTGGTTGGTGCGCGGACCGAAACGGTGATTCGCACCTTGGCGAAATGGCAACATGCTGAAGTGTTCACAACGTTGCCGACCGGATTTCGAATCGCGTCGCTGCCGAAGCTCATGGAGTTGCTGGAGGCTTGAGCAGCTGCCGCACGTGGGCCACGATTTCGCGTGGGCCTAAGCCCAAGCCTGATTGTTGAAAGCGTTGCACGCCGGCACCGTCGATCACCGTGATGATGTTGGCGTGGTCAAACCCGCCTTGGGGTAATTCGGCGAAACGCACATTGAGCATCGCTGCGAGTTCGCGCACGGCCGCCGCATCGCCGTGGTAAAACGCCCAGTGGTTGAGATCAACATGGTAGTTTTCGGCAAATGTGCGCAGCGTCGCGGCGGTTTCGCGCGCGGCGTCGAACGAGAATACGGCGAAACTGGTCTGTTCGAGTTCTGCCGCCGTGAGCTCGGCTTCGATAGCTTTGAGGTCGGCCATCATGATCGGACACGACGCCTGACACTGAGTGAACACCATGGCCACAATCAGTGGTTTACCGCCGATTTTTGCCAGCGCTGAGGTGCGGCCGTCTTGGTCTTCCCAGACGGTTTTTGATTGAAAAATGGAATCCGTCGAGAGGCCGTTGATGCCTCCGCTTGCACCTGCGCCACCCGACGCGGCCGTGCCGTTGATCGCGTCTGAGCCGGCACTGCCAGGCGCAGTAGGCGTAGTTGCCGTAGTTGCCGGGCCTGGTTGTGGCGGCGCGGCGCTGCGTTTATCGCAACCGGTGAAGGCCGAGGCTAGCGCAAGACCGACGATGAATTTCGGATAGTTCATGGTACTTCTTTACGGGCACAGCGAAAGCCCAGGTTAGCGGTGGTGAAATTGCCCTTCAGACTGGTCCGAAACGAATAGCGCATGAAGGTGGCATAGTCGCTTGGGTCAAGCGCGCCAAGGCTGCCGGCGCCGCAGAACACTGCTTCTTCTTTGGTGCCACTGCTGCGTGGTTCGCTGCCCATCATGGTGCTGGCGAAATCTTCGGTCCATTCCCAGACCAACCCAACCATGTCAAAGACGCCGTAACCGTTGCCGGGCCGTTGCCCAACCGGGCCGAGCGGGTTGACCGTTTGTTCGCGATTAGCGTTGGGTTGGCCGTACCAATCGAGGATGAGTTTTTGTAGTGCGGCGCGATTACGGCCAGCATCGTATGCTGCGTATTCCCACTGTAAGGTGGTGGGCAGCATGCCGCCTTGGGCCCGACAGTACGCATCGGCGGCAAACCATGAGATGTGCGTCACCGGCGCCGCGCCGTCGATGTGCCCGAGCGAAATATCGCTGGCCCAGTGGCTCAGATAGGTCGATTCGGCAAAAATTCGCGGCGTAGCGGAACGTTGCCACGCTGGGTTGCTGATGACAAACCGCAAAAAGTCAGCGTTGGTCACGGGCACCGTGTCTAGCCTGAACGCCGGAATCGCCACCGCTACTGGCCGAGCATTGGGTATTCTCGCCGTAATGGGGTTGGCGTTGCGCTGCGCAAAAAACGGAATGTGTTTGCCGGCAGGCATCGACACGTGCGCGGGGCGGCCGCTTTTGGCAGCCGCCGTCGGCTTTGGCGCCGTCGGCTTAGCGGCCGAGGTTCTTTGGGCAAACGCTGAACCAGCTGGGCCAAGTGTGAACAATGCGAGCAGCGCCGCGCGCATCACAATATGTCGTTTGATGTACATGGTGGTTGAGGACCGCTCAAAAAAATCAGCCTGAACAACTTGTACCGCGCATCCAACGTACCTTCACGGCTTTTTTCAGGCTCACGCCCACGCCATTGTTTGGTTCGCTGGTGGCTGCGCCCTTGCGTGTCACCAGGCCAGCACCTTGAGCGTGATCGCACTTGATGCGCGGGCGTCGGTATCACGGTTGGTTTTT
>JAGPDK010000387.1 GCA_018057605.1 Kofleriaceae bacterium
ACGGTGATGGGCTTAGGTTTACCGGCCGGTGGTCACTTGACGCATGGTTGGCCGGTCTCGATCAGCGGCACCTACTTTCGCGCCGTGCAATATGGCGTGCGCCCCGACACCCACCGCATCGACCTCGACGAAGTGCGCGATTTGGCCCACAAAGAAAAACCGCGATTGTTGTTCGCTGGCGGCACCGCCGTGCCTCGCACGATTGAATTTGCAGCCTACGCCGAAATCGCTAAAGAAGTTGGTGCGATTTTCGTTGCGGACATCGCGCATATTGCCGGGCTGGTTGCGGCGGGCGTACACCCAACGCCGGTGCCACATGCCGATGTCGTATCCACCACCACACACAAGACCTTGCGCGGCCCACGCGGCGGCATGTTGATGTGCAAAGAAGGCCACGCCAAAGCGATTGACCGCGCCGTGTTCCCTGGTTTGCAAGGCGGCCCGCACAATCACACCACGGCGGCGCTTGCGGTCGCGCTGCGCGAAGCGGCGACCCAAGAATTCCAAAAATACGCGGTGCAAATCGTCACCAACGCCAAAGCATTAGCGGCAGCCATGAACGAACGCGGCTTCACCTTGATCACCGGCGGCACCGACAATCACTTAATTCTGTGCGACCTGACCTCGAAAAATGTCTCGGGCAAAATTGCCGCCAAAGCCCTCGACGCCGCCGGCATCGAACTCAACTACAACAGCGTGCCGTTTGACACCCGCAAACCATTCGATCCATCGGGCATTCGCATTGGCACCGCAGCGGTGACATCGCGTGGTTTCAAAGAACCGCAGATGGTGCAAATCGCCGAGTGGATGGCGCAGGTGGTAGCCGCGCCAGCCGACGAAACCCTGGGCCGCCGCATCTCGGGCGAAATCCGCGAACTGTGTGCAAAGTTCCCGGCTCCGGGCATTGATTGTTAACAGGCAGCTAGCGTCGTCCGGAATCCGGACATCAACCGCCGCACGCCACCAGGCTACCTTGCGACGACAACATCCATGGCGGTGGTCAAATCACGGCCCCAAGAAATTCCGAGGGCTGCCACCACCTGCCATTCGATCGGCCCAGCCGACGGCGTCAACGCCGAGGCGACCACCCGCACCACATCGACCAGCGGTGACGTCCCCGTCGCTGGGCGCAGGTCCAAAGCATCGGGCGGCACCGTTAATGCGAAACTGACTTGGCCAGACTCATATAGTTTGGCACCACTGAGCTCTTGGTCGAACTGATAAACATCAGCGTACGACGTACCGACGCTGCGACCGTTTGAATTTTTGGTAATCGAAACAATCTTTTGCCGGGCCCGCAACGTCACGACCAACCGTTTGGCTTCGACCGGCTCGGTGATGCGCAACACCACCCGGCCTTGCACGACTGCACCTGGTGCAATCCGCAGCTTGTCGAGCTCCAGCCCGATGCCACCACGGCCAAGCCCGGTGACTTGTTTCGAAGTCTGTTTGAGCGTGCCGCCAGCTTGCTTCAGCTTGCCGCCCAACCCGGTAAAAAATCGACCCGCACTACGCAACGCATCATCAGCATCCGACATAGTGCGACGCTAGCACGACGGTGCGGCGCAAATGCAGCGAATAAACTCCAACGTTATTGCGTGCATTTCTGCGCCAGCGGATGAGATTTGCAGTAGTCAGAAATATTAACTATGGTGTTCCGCTCTTTGTGCCAAGCATCGGCTTTGGCCTTTGCGATCCGCGCCTGTTCTTCGGCGGCGGCTTTGCGTTGCGCCGCAAGTTTTTGTTGTTGCGCGGTTTGCGCAGCAGACGCATCGGCCGCCGCGATCCGGGCCAGTGCATCATTCAATTTAGCCTGGGCATCGCCGAGCTTGGATTCAAACTCACCAACTTTGGCATATTCGACTTTGCGTTTCGCAATCGCGTCGGTGCGTTGCGCATCGGCTTGCAAGCGTGCCGTCGCTGCAGCCTCGGCGCGGTTGGCACGATCCAAAGCGAACGCTACCGTCGCCGAAACTCCCAGGGTGGCGGCAATGGCGGCGGCCATCATCCAGCGCGGCCGTTTTTGCGCAGCCAAGCTGCGCGCCAACTCCAACTCCATGCGCACACGATAAGTTGCTAACTGCTCAGCTTGATGCGCGGCTTCGGCGGCATAGGCGGCTTGCTCGGCTTGCCGCACCTGCGCTGCGCGTGTGAGTTCAGCCTGTTGCTCGGCCCGTTGTTGTGCGGCTTGGGCATCGACGGCAGCTTGCGCCGCCGCGGCAAATGCCTGAGCCGCAGCATGGTGCTTCGCTTGCGTTGCCGCCGCCAACTCGGCGCGGGCGGTGGCTTCCTCCTGCACCCGCTCGACTTCGAGCAGGCGCAGGGCTGCGAGGGATTGCATGACGGAATGTTCCTGACGCTTTGATAGTTCGGCCATGTCGGGCAGACACAGCATTGCGGCGTAGGTTGCATTGGCAATTTAATCGCAACCGGCATCGAGCGGATGATGGAGGCAACATTCGCTGATAGAACACTGTACGTTTCGGCTGTTCGCGGCGCGGCGGCGAGCGGCCGGAGCCACCAGGGCCCTACGGCACATCACTCTTGGTGCAGCGACGGCTGGAGCCACACTCGGCGCGGGCAGTCGCCTTGGCCGCGGTGCTACGTAGGTTTGCAATGCTGTGAGGGATCGCCGCGCCGGCAGCACCACCCGCCAAGGCTGCGCAGGCGCGACCACCATGCTCAGAAGCCACAACCAAAGTATCCAAGGCATCATGAGTGGACACCTGGGCCTCCGGACTGGTTGCAGGCTTGCCGAAACGAAAACAGACACCGTCGCCGGTGCCCGTGTTCAACTTCTCAACTCAACCCAGTGCTGCTTAGCAGCCTTTGGCCAGCGGATTATCCAAGCAGCGTTTGTCGATCTTGAGGCCACCCAAGCGCTTGGCGCGTTCGGCCGCCGCTTTGGCAGCAGCGATGCGACTTTGTTGCTCCGCTTGCTCACGACGCAATGCTTCGAGCCTGGATTTGGCACCGGCCCGGTCAGCGTCGTTTTGCGCCGCGACAACGCCGTCGACGGCAGCACCGACGCGAACATTGAGGTCTTCGAGGTCGCGCTGCAATTTGTTAACTGTTTCTTCGGCTTCTTTAGCGGCTTTTTCTGCTTCCGCAGCACGCTGTTCAGCGACGGCACGCGCGGCATTGTCTTGGTCAGACTTGCCAGCTTTGTGAATCGCGAAAGCCACACCGCCAGCCAACCCGATCACCGCCGTCACCATGACGCCAATCATCCAGGTCGGGCGCTTTTTGGCTACTTCAGCGCGGCGCAGCGCCATTTCTTGTTGCAATCGATCTTGTTCGAGCGCGGCTTGGTGTCGGGCGCGTTCGCCAGCTTCGGTAGCTTCAAGTTTTAACCGCGACTCGTGTTCGCGTGCTAATTCGAGTTCTTTAATGCGGCGCTGCTCGTCAGCAATGGCGCGGGATTTGGCTTCCGCTGCTTCGACAATGCGACGCTCTTCGTCTTGTTTGGCACGCAACGTCGCGGCTTCTGCATTTCGAACTGCGTTTTCTTCTTCACTGACACGGGACTCTTCGATTTGACGAAGTTCTCGCAACGAAAATAAAACTGAGTTTTCGCGTTTTTCCGGTTGTGCCATACGTCCTTTTTGCTCGCGTCTTTGCCATGCCAGCGAGCCTCTTGATCTTTATCACGCGCGATCCTGCGCTGCAACGAGGATCCGCCGGGTAGCACACGGTATCCGTTGTGCGTTGCCCCAACCTAGGCTACGTAGCAGGTCCGTGGGTTTCGTGGACCTACATAGCCATATCCTGTTTGGCATTGACGACGGCGCCCAAAAAGCAGCCGATGCCAGCGCTATGCTCGACGCACTTGCCCGATTTGGTGTTACGGATTCATGCGTTACGCCACATCAAAAGGCCAACCAATACCTTCCGACCGTAGGCCAAATTGCGGCCAGCTTGACCTTAGTGCAGGGTTTGCGGCAGCCGCACCACCCCACCTTGCGCCTGGGTGCCGAAAACATGTGGGATGATGTATTTTTCGGCCGGCTGCAAGACGGAACGATCCCCGGTTACAGCGACAGTCCAGCATTCTTGTTTGAATTGCCACTAAGCCATGGCCTGCCGGTAGGGCTTGAGCAAGCGCTTTTCAGGCTGCGTATGGCCAAACGTCTGCCGGTGTTGGCCCACCCTGAACGCTATCCGGCCCTGTGGGCCGACGTCGAGCTAGCCCAACGCTTAGCCGGCCAGTGCGCCTTCGTCTTGGATTTACCAGCCCTGGCGGGTTTTCATGGCAAACACGAAGCCAAAGCCGCGCGCCGCATGGTCGAAACCGGCCTGTTTCATGCTGTCGCCACCGACGCCCATAGCGCCGAAGATGTCAGCCGCGCCGCCGAGGGCTACGCCTGGCTGCGCAAACACACACGGTCCGGCGTTGCCGAGAATGCGTTTCGCGATGCCCCCTTGGCAATCCTCGCCGGCCAGTTGCCAGATTTATTGCGTTAACCCCTGCGCCCATCATGAAGCTGTTTATCAACTTGGCACTTTCCACCCTGATGCTGGGGTTGTGTTTGTATTTGGTATGGCCGGCTGCACCTGAGCGCGAGCAGCTGCGCCTCGCCGTCGATGCGCTGCGGTGGCACGAATTTGCGCCAGACCTCGCGCTCTACCTCAGCCTCATGTTGGTGGTGCATTTCGCGCGATCGTGGCGGTGGAACAATCTGCTCGCGCCGGTGGGCATTAAGCTGGGGGCTGGGCCGTTGTTGGCCATATCGTCGGTAGGCTTTCTTGCAATATTGGCGTTGCCGGCTCGCCTGGGTGAATTTGTCCGACCGGGATTATTGCGCGGCCGTGGCAAAATCAGCACGGCCGAAGCGCTCGGGACGGTTGCGGTCGAACGCATCGTCGACGGCATGATGGTTTCCTTGTTCGTGTTTGGCGCGTTTTTTTCATTGCGCGGCCCCAACGCGCCAGGCTGGATGATGCCGACCGCGTACACCGCCCTCGGCATCTTCTCGACGGCGTTAGTATTTTTGATTTTAGCGCTGCGCAAGCCGCAACCAACCGTTACGTTTTTTCTCAAAATCTCGTTGTTGCCACTTTTGGCGCCGCGCATCGCGACCGTCATCGAAACCAAACTGCTCGAGCTGATCCGAGGCTGCGCTGCGCTCAAGGATGCTAAACACCTGGCCATCTTTACGGCGTGGAGCGTGCTGTATTGGAGCGCCAACGGCGTCAGCCTGTGGGTCTTGGCGCGGGCCTTTCATCTCGACTTATCACTCACCGGCGCATTTGCCACCATGGGCTTGGTTGCTGTCGGTATTTCGTTACCAAACGCACCCGGTCTGGTTGGACAATTTCAAGTGTTCACGATGATGGGCCTGCAAATCTACCTGGGCGCGAGCGTCATGAAAGGCGGTAGCCACCATGCAAGTGCGCTGGCGTTTGCGATCGCGCATCATATTCTGCAAGTGATTTGGTACACCGTGACCGGCGCGCTGGCCATCGCTAGCCCGTGGGTCTCGTTCAAAGATCTCAAGAAAGCCCGACATGCCAACGATGCGGTCGCCGACGGCTCAGCCTTGCCAACAGCCACCGCCATTAAGCAAGGATAGCAGCGCCGTACCGAGTTACGGTTCGGCGTTCGGTAGCTTCGCACTCCGCTCGCGGCGCGCGGCGCTGAAAATTACACGCCGTGAAACAGGCGATGCCCGAAATTGCGTTCTAGATCTGTCGCAAAAATCTTTTCCGCTGCGGCGTCGACATCGTAGGCAACGCGCTTGAACTCAAACAC
>JAGPDK010000388.1 GCA_018057605.1 Kofleriaceae bacterium
GTTGTACAGCGACTGGAAAGTGCCGACCGATCTGACCGAGCCGCTCGACGTGAGCCTGTGGATTCTGCCCCGCGATGAGCGCTTAGGTAGCGCATGGGTCGAAACCTGTATCCGCGTGATGCCGTAATGCTCGGCATTATTGCGGCCATGAACGAGGAGTTGGCCGCGATTGTGGCTCAGGCCACCATCGAGCGCACCGTCGACATCGGCGGCCGCCGATTTCATGTGGGTGAGCTGCAAGGGCATGCGGTGGTCTTGGTGGTTAGCCGCATTGGTAAAGTGGCCGCTGCCAGCACAGCGACGATTTTGCTCGAACGTTTTGCCGTCACGCAAATTGTCTTTACCGGCCTCGCAGGTGGGGTTGCGGAGCACTTGCGGGTTGGCGACATTGTGATTGCCGATGCGCTCATCCAACACGATCTCGATGCACGGCCGTTGTTTGCCCGCCACGAAGTGCCGAATTTAGGCCTACGTGAGCTGCCCACGCATCCCACCATGCGCGACGACTTGCATCGCGCCGCGCTGCAATTCACCGCAACGCCGTCGTCGGTGTTGACCGCGTTGGGCATCATCACGCCAGTCGTGTATCGCGGCGTCATAGCCTCCGGCGACCAATTCTTCGCATCGGTGCATGCGGTCACCACGTTGCGGCACGAGCTACCCAATGTGTTGGCCGTGGAAATGGAAGGCGCAGCGGTGGCACAAGTGTGCGTCGAACACGCCCTGCCGTTCGCCGTGATCCGCGTCATTAGCGACACCGCTGACCACGCAGCAGCCATCGCCTTCAGCGAATTTCTCGAAAACGCATGCGGCATTTACGCGATTGGCATCGTTGCGCCGTTTCTGCAAAACCGACGCTCGCTTAGCCTATCCGGCGCGCCAGCTTACGGGTAAACGCCGCGCCAACTACCAACATGCCGATCGGTAACGCGATGCCAACTTCATCGGGTAGCGCGTGGAGCGCTGCGTGATTACGGCAATCCATGTTACCCAGGCGACATGGGACAATTATCTGAAGCCGCCTTCGCACAGGCGATCGCCCCTTGTAAATCATGCGGTGGCCAAGCGTTTGACGTGTGCAGCTACATCGACCGCAGCGTTGCCGTGATGCTCGGCGATCCAAACGACGAAGGCAAATGGGCTCATGATGGTGAAAAATTTGTCGATGGCACCTACTCGGTAACCTGCAAACCCTGTGGTGCCGTAGCGTTCTCCAGCGATGACTGTCCACGTTGCCACGCAGCAGCGACCCTAAGCGCTTCACTCCACGCCGAGTCCAACATGGTGATCCCTAAGCGGTGCCCCGAGTGCAAAGGCATGGAAGTTACCGTAACCGGCTTCGCACCGGCACGCGTGACTACCGGCGGCGGCGGCAGGTTACCGACCCCGACCCCGCTCGCCTTGGTCGGAGATCCAGGGTTCCATGCTGCAATTATTATGTGTGACAGTTGTGAATGGGTCGCCATCGCCGCGGGCTGCCCGCTGTGCAAAGCCCCTGGCCCGTTGCGCAAGCGGCCGTAGCGGCGTCGGCGGCAACGTGCGTCGCCCGCCGGACAAGGTTCATCAGCAAAACCCGAGCAATCGCGCGGCCTAATAATGCAGTGCGTTAATTACGACGTAGATCCAAGGCAAACACCGAACATAGCCAATTGCTACGAGATTAAATGAACGCACAGCGTTACCCGGGTCACTATCCATCCACGACTCAGCCCGGAAGAGTTGACGCACCTTACATTTTGACCGTAGGATACCGGCGGTCGGGAACCGCTCTTTTGAGACTCCAACTAATGAAGATTTTTGCACTAATAGCCGGACTTTCCTCAGCTGTAACGCTGCTTGCCGTAACCGCGACGGCGTCGGCCCAGCCGGCCGGACAAGTGTCGGCTGTGAGTCCGTACGCGTCAAACGTTGAAGGTCCTGGCATCAAGATCGGCGAAGGCACGGTATTTCACCCTATCTTCGGCGCTGAAACTGGCGCGATTTCCAACGTATTTTTCTCCGACACCGACCCAGCCGCTTCAGGGATTTTGCGCCTGTTGTTTGAAGGTTCGATTGGTTCGTTGTCACAACAGCGCCGTGCAACGTCGAGTGCTGAAGCCGCTGCAATGGAAGAAGAGCAGGCCGCCGCGCAGGCGAGCCTTGGCGACCTCGAATACCGCGCTCAACTTAACCTTAGGTATAACGAATACCTCTCGGGCAACAACAACGTTACGGCCCAGCGCGATCTTGATATTGGCGCACGCATCAACGGTACAGCGTTTCCACAGCGAACCTGGCAGTTTGGCTTCGACGAGAACTTCCAACGCCTGACGCGTACGACCAACTACGAATCGCGCGGCGGTCTCGATCGCGATGTTAATAGCTTGAAGCTGGCATTGCGCTATATGCCAAAAAGTCGCTCCATCAACGGGGCACTGACCTACACCAACACCATTGATGTTTTTGAATCCAACAACCACGCGTTTGCGAACCGATTTCAAAACAGTCTAGCGCTGCGCGTTAACTGGCAATTTCTGCCGGTTACCAAATTCTATGCAGACGCGCAAATCGGCATTTTTACCGGCCTTGGTGCGGAGAGCGAAAAGGTCACGTCGTTGCCGTTACGCACCGTGGTGGGCGCTCAAACCGCCATCACCACGGATACTACGGTCGCGACATACGTAGGCTACGGCCGAGGCTTTTACACCAGCGGCGCCGATTTCCAAAACGTGTTGTTCGGCGCTAACTTTGGCTACCGTCACTCGCCATTGGGTCGAGTCAGCTTCCTGTATGACTACAATTTCCAAGACTCCATCAACTCAAACTACCTGCGCGATCATACGTTTAAGGTATCTGCACAACAGCAAATTGTGCCGTTTTCAATCAACGCGTCGGCGGAAGTGCGGCTGCGCCAATACCAAGGCTTGTCGGCAACCCTAATGGCCAGCTCCGGCTTGGCCGTTCGCGACGACGTAATTTTCGCGGTTAACGCCGGCGGCAATTACAACTTCCGCGATTGGTTGGCGGCCACGGTGGATTACCATCTGACCACCGTTTCAACTGATTTCACCTACCAAGCGGCACCAGGCCTGCAATTAAATCCTGGATTTGTTCGGCATGAACTCATCGCAGGCATTCGCGCGGCGCTCTAAGTCGTCGCACTGAGTGATTCAAACTTGATTCACGTTGCAATCGTAGGCTGCGGTGCGTGGGGCCTTAATCAAGTTCGCGCATTTGCCGCTGATCCGCGCTGTGTGGTAGCGAGTATTTGTGATCCCAATCCACTCGCGAGCGAGCGCGCCACCGAAATCACCAATGGCGTAGCGCATAATGATAGCTACGCCGCCATTCTCGACTCGTCCACAATTGATGCGGTGGTGATTGCGACCCCAGCGCCAAGCCATGCCCGGCTTGCGTTGGCTGCCATGGCTGCTGGCAAACATGTCCTAATTGAAAAGCCCATGGCCATGACGTTAGCGGATGGCCAGCTACTCGCCGAAGCCGCCGCCCAAACGCAGCGGACGGTGATGGTTGGACACTTGATGGTTTATCACCCGGTCGTAGTTCGACTCAGAGCCATGTTGGTGAGTGGTGAACTCGGCGCGCTGCATTATTTGCATACAAGCCGGGTCAATCTCGGACGTATCCGCCGCGACGAAAATGCGCTGTGGAGTTTTGGTCCCCATGATTTGTCGATGATCGACTATCTGATGCAGCAAATGCCACTGAGCGTTTCGGCCCGTGGCCAATGTGTGCTGCAATCCGGCATTGAAGACGTGGTGTTTCTAACTCTACGATTTGCCAACGGCGAAATGGCCCACCTTCACTTGTCCTGGTTACATCCGCGCAAAGAGCGCCGACTAACCCTGGTATGCGCGCAAAAAATGGTTGAGTTTGATGATGTTGCAACCGACAAGCTGCGCATCTACGACAAAGGCTACGATCGCCCAAATAACTTCACCTACTTCGACGAATACCTAACGTTGCGCGATGGCGACGTGCACATTCCGCAAGTGCCCATGGAAGAGCCGTTGCGAATCCAAACCCGGCACTTTATTGACTGCGTCTCAACTGGCGCAACGCCAAGAACCGATGTCGCCAGCGGGCTACGCGTGACCCGTGTGTTGGATGCAGCACAGCGTTCGCTGCAACTTGACGGAGTCCCGGTGCAAGTCTTATAAGTCGTTTGATTTCAATTGCTTGCATTGAATCCCTCGACATACGCATGGGCGTTCAACATACGAATTTCGCATGACGCCTAGCACCCGACGTGGTTTCTAGCGTACATGACCAGAGCCCGAGAAAAAATGAACAATTTCGTCGCTCACGGCGACTAACTGTCTGAAGTTTCGCCACTATTTGTTCTAGCTCCTACCTTAGGAACAGCGTGCCATCGGTTTCGCCCCTCCAATCTCCCAACTCACCTGGCGGCCTGCCTTCTGCCAGCGCTGCAATCGGCGATGACGACGAAGCCTTGAGCTTCGATTTTGCGCGCTATCTAAAAGCGCTGCGTAAATACGCCTGGGTGCTCGCGGCAATCATGGCGCTAGCAATTACCGGCGCGGTTTTATACACGCAGCGCCTTACCCGCATTTACCAAGCGACCGCATCGGTGCAGATCGATCCTCGCTTACCGGACCTGTTGGGACAAGGCCAAGAAATGATGGCGACCTCGACCGGGACGCTTGATTATTATAAGCAACAGCTGCGCATCTTGGCCAGCTACCGGCTAATTCGGCGGACCGTTGAGGAAGGCAAGTTCCACCTACGCCTGCTCACCGATAAACAACGCAGCGAACTCAAAAATGAAGAACAGATCGATCTTGCAACGCGCACCCTGCAAGCCACGATGTCGGTCAAATATCCCAATCAAGATCGCACGATGTACGTGGTGATTCGCAACCCATCACCGCAAGATGCGGCGGATCTCGCCAACGCGCACTTAAAAATGTACGAAGCCTACTCGCGTGGCCTTATCTCGACCAACACCGACAAAGCTTCCGGCGCACTTTCAAAGGAATTTGAACAGGTCGACGACAACCGGCGCAAAGCCCAAGAGGCCCTTAACGAGTTCCAACGCGTAAACAAGATCGAAGCGATTGCGCTGCAAGATCAGCAGAATTTGGTAGTGACCAACATCGCCAATTTCACCCAGAAGACCAACGACGCTCGCGCGTTGCGCCTCGCGTTGGGCGCCAAGCTCGAACGCATCCGCGCCGCAGCCAAACTCGATGTTCTTGAATCACCGCTGTTAAACATTGCCGATGTTTCATCATTCGACTCGCTGCGTGCGCTGTACTATGCAGAACGCAATACGTTCAAAGCGCTAGCGCGCGAATTTGGACCGAACGCACCCGAATATAAAAAACAGAAGGAAAAAGTCGACGATTTATTGGCTTCCTTGCAAAACGAAAACCGTCGACAGGTCGCAGGTGCCGAAGCGCAATTTGCCGCAGCACTGGGTACCGAACGTGCGCTGCTCAATGAAATTAACCTTGCCAAACAAGAAGCAGTCGCGCTCAAACCTAAACTCGACAAATATAGTGAGCTCGTGCTCGCGCGGCAGAAATATGATGAGGACTACAAGCTGCTGGTGGCTCGGTTATCAACCAGCGAAATGACTGGCCGGATGAACAAGCAACTTGATACCAATGTGCATTTGCTCGACCCGGCGTTGGTGCCAACGGTGCCGGTATCACCAAGCTTGCGCAAGAACATCTTCATCGCCGGAGCTGGGGCGCTCGCGGCCGGTTTGAGTTTGAT
>JAGPDK010000028.1 GCA_018057605.1 Kofleriaceae bacterium
AAGCACAACCGCTGCACACACAACAACCGCTGCACACACAACAACCGCTGCACACACAACAACCGCTGCACCTTCAACAACCGCAACAACCATACCCGCCCGTATACAGCCCCGCGGGCGCCCCTCAGCAAAACTACCATCCCCCCGCACATCAGTTTGCAAACCAGCCACCGATGCATGCATCCCCGGCACCGGCAGCCGACGCATACGGCGGCCGGCGAACCAACCGGACGTTCCCGCCGTCGATCACCGAGTCGCGATCGTCGGAGCGCATGCGGGCCCAACAAAGCTCAGGCCCGATGTTTGCGCACCCCGGTCAACAAGGGGATCCGACCGCGTTGGTTTCGCGTCAGCACCTCGCATCGGGGACCGCCGCGGGAACCGGCCTGTCCAAACGCAACAAACGAATCGTCGCCGGTGTTGCACTTGGCTTGCTGACTGCGGTTGTCACGGCTGCCGCCCTTGGTGGTCGCGGCGGTGACAACGTCACGGCAAAACCCGACGCAACCATCACCCAAGCCAGTGATTCACCCGATGGCGGGTCGACCGCAAGCAGTGGTAACAACCGCATGGTCACGCCCCCGCTAGGCAGCGCAGCGCCCGGTGTTGAAATTCGCCCAATAACGCCGGATGCGCGGGGCCCGGTTGCGGTTGATGCTCGCCAGGAAGATGTCCGAGATCCGGACGACACAGCCGAGAAAGAACGCATTGCCGCAGCCGAAAAGCATCAACGCGACCTTGACGAAAAGAACCGGCTCGCAGCCGACAAAGAAAAAAAGGACCGCGACCGCAAAGAAAAAGAGCGGCTGGCCAAACAGAATAGGCCTGACCGACCTGCCAAGCACGATGCCAAACCGGTGGTGAGCGATAGCAATGCGAAGCAAAAGGCCAGTGACCTGTACTCGGCCAAGAAATTCAAAGAAGCCGCGGCGGTCGCCAAGGCCTCGGGCAATAAAGAAGTTATGGCGCTGACCAACAGCTATGATGGCATGGCGCGGGCCTATCCAATAGGGATGGCAAATTCGACGCCTCCAGCCACCGCGTTTAGCGCGTTGTTATCTGCGATAAGCTACGACAATCGCCTCGGCGGCGACTATGTAAGTGAACTCAGTCGTCGCCTTGTGGAAGTGGCGCCCAAAGCCGTCAACTTCTACCTCGGAGGTCAAAATTGGCGCGAGGCCGCCAATATTGTACGCAAAGCGCCAAGCCTGGGGCTGGCCGACAACGGTGCCATCAAATCTGCTAAATCGAAGCTCGAATTCGAAGCGGGTCGCCTGTACTCGGCCGCGCAATCAGCATCGCCTGAGGACGCCAAGAAGAACTACAAAATGATCCTGACGATGGTCGATGAAGCGAACAAGTGGTACGGCAAAGCCAAAGCCGCACTCGAAGAATAGCGGGCAGCGGCGAGGCAAATCCGCTCAGTGCGACGCGACGGCGACGAGTGATTCTGCTATGAACGCGCGATCTAGCCATGCGCTAGGTGCGCCGGGCATAAATTGACCGGCTGGCGCGTTGACCCGCTATCACTCTGGCCTTTGGACGGTTTCGATGTTTCGCAAACAAGACACCAAGATTCACTTTGTTGGCATCGGCGGCATGGGCATGTGCGGCATCGCCGAAGTCTTGGCCAACATGGGCTACCGAGTATCAGGCTCGGACATGAATGAGACCGAGATTACGCGCCACTTAAGTACGATCGGCTGCGCAGTGAAGTACGGCCATCGCGCCGACAATCTCGGCGAATCCGATTGCGTCGTGGTTTCGAGCGCCATCAAAGGCTACAACCCCGAAATCGAAGCCGCGCGGGCTCGGCAAATACCAGTCGTGCCACGGGCCGAGATGCTCGGCGAACTTATGCGCATGAAATACGGCATCGCCGTTGCAGGCGCACACGGCAAGACCACCACCACCACCATGATCCACACCGTGTTGATGGCCGCTGGCCTCGATCCTACGGCGGTCATTGGCGGGCGCGTCAACTCGCTGGGCCTCGCCAATGCACGCTGGGGTAAAAGTGACTACCTGGTCGCCGAAGCCGACGAAAGTGACGGCTCGTTTCTGTCGTTGTCACCGACGCTGGCCGCAGTGACCAACATCGATGCTGAACACCTCGACCACTACGGCACCTACGACAACGTCAAAAAAGCGTTCACCAACTTCTGCAACCGCGTGCCATTTTACGGCATGTCAGCGCTGTGTCTCGACAACGCTGGGGTCCAAGCCATTTTGCCGCACCTGACCAAGCGGTTCACCACGTTTGGCATCGCCACCCAGGCGATCTACCGGGCCCGCAATTTGCGCTACGACGGCATGGTTACCAAGTTCATGGCGTGGCGTCGCGCCGACGAGCTCGGCGAAGTCGTGTTGCCGATGCCGGGCCAGCACAACGTGCTCAATGCGTTGGCGGTCTTGGCGATCAGCGATTTTCTCGGCATCAGCTTCGATACCTACGTCAAAGCGCTGGCGCAGTTTGAAGGCATTCAACGCCGCTTCACCGTCCGCGGCGAAGTTGGCGGCGTCACGGTTGTCGACGATTTTGGCCATCATCCGTCCGAAGTACGCGCAACCTTGGCCGGGGCGCGCGCAGCTTTTGCGGGCCGGCGGGTGATTGCTGCATTTCAACCACATCGTTACACCCGCACGCGCGATCAGTATGAAGAGTTTGCGCACGCGTTTGCCGACGCCGACAAAATTGCGATTAGCGACATTTTCCCTGCTGGTGAAAAGCCGATCGAAGGCATTACCAGCGCCAATCTGATCGAAGCCGTGAAACACGCGGGCCACCCTGATGCCGTGCACATCGCGCGCCGTGAAGATCTCGCCGCATGGATGGTGCAACACGCCAAGCCTGGCGACTTACTGCTGACCTTGGGTGCCGGCAACATCCAACTTAGCTGTAACGAAGTGATCGAAATGCTTGAAAAGGTCCACGGCCCCGCAAGCAAAAAAAATCTAGTGCGAGTGTAACGTGAAGCAGCGCAGCGACGCTTCGGCGCACGCTCCTGTTGCCGATGGGATCGAGCTGGTAGGCGACGCCGCGCTCGACGAAGATGCCGCCCTGGCAACACCGGTGGCGGCGAATCCCGATTCGGTGATTAGCGCCACTGCACGCACGGAACTCGCCGCACTCTGCCGCACCGGTGCGCGCTTTGACGAGCCGATGCGTCGTCACACCACGCTAAAAATCGGCGGGCCGGCCGACGCCTTTGTCACACCGAGTGATGCCGCGGAGTTACAGGCGGTGATCCTGTGGGCCAATCAACACGGCGTGCCACTCACCGTCGTCGGCGGTGGCTCGAACTTGCTGGTTCGTGATGGCGGCATTCGCGGCGTCGTGCTTGCGACCAAGGGTCTACGCCAACTTGAACTGCCAACCCCCACCAGCATTCGCGTGGCAGCCGGCGTTTCAACCGGTAAATTGCTGGCCGTTGCGGTGGAGCACAACCTGGGAGGTATTGAATTTCTCGGCGGCGTCCCCGGCTCTCTTGGTGGCGGCCTGATCATGAATGCCGGCACCTACCTTGGCGAATTCAAAGATGTTGTCGCGCACGTGACATCTGTCCGGTTATCGGACGGTAGCGTAGTCGTTCGATCCAACGCGGAGTGTGGCTTTGCCTATCGGCACAGTGAGCTACCGGCAAGTGAAATCGTCGTCGAAGCCGTGGTCGCGCTCCATGCGAGGCCACGGGCAGAAATCGAAGCCGTGGTCAAAGACCTGCGGGCTCGCCGCCACGATCGTGAGCCCAAAAAAGTTTCGTCCAACGGTTCTACCTTCAAAAACCCGCCGGGTGATTTTGCTGGCCGGCTCATCGAAACGGCCGGCTGCAAAGGCTGGCGCGAAGGTGATGCAGAATGTTCGCCGACGCACGCCAACTGGTTGGTGAACCATGGCACCGCCACCGCCGCCGAGCTGCTCCGCTTGATTGATCGCGTGCGCGATCGCGTGCGCGAGTTTCATAACATCGAGCTACAACTCGAAGTTAAATTGTTGGGCGACGAAGTTACGCCAACTTTGGATCAGGTTTGACTACCGCCGCGAGCGTCGTAACCAGCGCAACCAAGCCACCAATCACAATGAGTTTCGCGCCAATATTGCCTTCGGTAAACATCGTGACGAAGCCAGTTGGCTTGAATTTACCGTGATGAAATACCGCGCCATCTAACATCACGACGACAAAGGCCGCGAACAAAGCACCGACGATGCCCTGCCACCGCGCGACGCGCTTCGACAACGCAAGCGAAACCCCGCCGAGCGCCAACAGCGCTATAAACGGAACCAAGAACATAAACAGGCTTGGTGGATTGGCGACCGGCAAATTACTGATTTTGCTCAATGACATGCCGCCAAGAAATGGCAAGAAACAGCCGATGGCGCCCAAGGTTGCAGCAGTAGCGATCGCGATAGTTTTGGTCGTAATTTTTTGCATGACCAGCCCTAGAGCAACTGTCGTGCCGAGTTGCGATCGCAATGTAAGCAGCTGAATTTCTATGAGTTGAATCAACGGCAGTACTTGCACGCAGGTCGGCATTGGACCCGCACGGACCCACCGCTAGCGCTGCATTGGGTCTAGCTGCACGGTTTTGCCGCGCTTGGCGTTGGCGTTGCGGCGAGACTTCGGCTTGCGACCGACGACATCCAGCACGGTTGGCCCGATGGCAAGTGCCGCCGGATCCCGCGCAGCATGTAGCCAGGCTGTGCGCAAACGTTTTGCGGCCGCTGCAGTAAACGGCGGGAACTCGACCATCCGATCCATCACGCCTAAAAAATAATCGCTGAGCCAATTCCACGTTGCTGAGCCAGGGTGCCCCACCCGCAGCGTCGGATTGGTTTCAACTAGTTCAAGCCCGGCCTCACGATACAGTGCAGGCAGCCGGCTACCGACGCTGACATCGCCGCCTTGGCTGGCAAAGAAACTTCGATCCGCGACACAAAATGCGGCCCAGTCGCGCAGCGGTGGCACCATCTCGAGCGTGGCACGATGATATTCCTGTAACGCAATGACACCGCCGGGACGCAAGGCCGTCACCAGTTTGGCCAAATGCGCGGCCGGATCCGGCAAAAACAAGAATACCCAGCGCGCAAAAATTACATCGTAGTGAGCACGAGGCAACGGCGCATCAAGCAGATCACATTGCCACATGCGACCGGGCCCTAAACGATCACGCTTGCACAGCTCGGCCACATGCGGCGCAAACACCGGCGAACGCTCAACGGCATCGACCGGACCACGCACTCGGCGACGCAACTCAAGATGTAACGAGCCTTGGCCGGGGCCAACTTCAAGGATGCGCATGCCCGGTGCCAGCGCGAGCCGATCGAACAGCGCGAGGGAAACTGGATCCCACAGCCTGGCTTGATTGCGCAAGCGCTCCGATTCAGTAGGCGAATCGCCGAGGATATAGTCGTACGAATCCACCCGCGGAGCACTCGCGCGCCGCGGCTTTGCTTTACTGGGCCTCATTTCTGCTCATTTCTACTGGCCCGCTTTTGCTCGGAGCTTGGCTTTGTTGGCCCGTCCGCGCCGCTCCAACATTGGACGCAACGCGCGGCTAATCACTGGTGCTACGTAGGCCATCGTTGCCAGCGCCGCCGACAGCTTGGGTGTGGTGCGTTCAGCTTTGCCATCGAAGGCGCATTCGACCACCAGTTCGGCAACGTCATCGGCCGTACACATCGGCTGCGACATCGTTAGATCCGAAACCGTATCGAGTTCGCCGAGAATAAATTGCGTTTCCACTGGGCCCGGTGAAACCACCGAACTCGTCACGTTGTTTTTGCATCCAGCAAGTTCTGCGTTGAGTGCGTGCGAAAACGCCCGCAACCCAAACTTGGTAGCCGAATATGTCGAGCCACCTGGCGTTGGCACCATGCCCGCAAGACTAGCAACATGCACCACGGCCCCGCCGCCACTGGCCAATATCAACGGCAACGCATGGCGCGTGAGCACGATCGGCGCGCGCAGATTTATATCGACCATTTTGCCAAGGTCGTCAGGGTCTTGCTCCTGCAGCGGCCCGCGAGTGTGATAGCCGGCATTGTTCACCAGGATGTGCATCCCGCCGAATTCGGCTTTGGTCAGCGCGACGATTTTTGCGGGGGCCTCAGGCGCTGCGATATCACACGCAATCACCAACACTGGCCCCAACCGCGCCAGCTCTTTGCGCACGGTTTCCAGGGCTGCCGCGCCACGAGCCACCAACACGATATTAGCCCCTTCACTTGCGAAGCGGCGCGCGCATTGCAGCCCAATACCCGACGACGCACCTGTGATCACTACCGTTTTGTCATTGAATCGCCGCTTGGCCATGGCGCCACGCTACCAGTGCTGCCACGCCGCGGCGATCACCGTGCGTCGGATTCGTAACGCGCAAACATTTGGTCGAGCAACAACCGAGCAAAGTCCAAACCGCAGCAACCATGCTGATCCAACCCGATTCCAACAACAAAGCGCCGCGACCGCAGCCTGAACGCTAGCGCGTGGACGGGACCGTTCCCCCGCGCAGCGCAGTCGCGGTGACCCGCACCCGCGGCTCGGTCAACAGTCCTGCGAGCTGCAACAGCTTTGCAGCCGGCGGCGCAACGAGCCAATACTTGAGCGCCAGGTCCACTCGGACCACAGTGGCTGGCACCGCAATCACAATGCGACGAGTTTCATTAGGTTTAAGCGTATTGTCGCGCGCCAGCTTAACGCCGTAGGGTGCCAACACCGGCTGGCCGGCGGCATCAACGAAGACTTTGTTAAACACTGCGTCGGGATGCTCGCGCATCGGATCAGTTTTAGTATTTTGCCAAACTACCGAGCCCTGCGCATCAACGCCTTGCATCGTCAGCACCGCGAGGCGCCCGGGAAAGCCCGACGGAAAATTGTGGCCGCTGCCATTATGCATTTCAACCGTCAGCTTGTCGTCGTCGATACGCGCCGCTATGGAAAGGTGCGTAGCCAACAAGCCAGCGCCCGGCCCCGGCCCCTGCGCCTGCCACGCCGCGTGCGGACCAACAAACGCATGGCTGCGATGGCTGGTACGAGTGGTCGCCACGCCATTTGCGGTTGCAACTTCAGGCATATGACACGACGCGCAACTTGGCCCCGTGCGATCGTGCTCCATCCCGGTTGCGCAGAACGTCAAGCCAGCCGCATTGGTTTCCATCTGATGACAGGCCAAGCAAACCGAAGTGCCGTCGGCAATCACCCCAAGCGCCGCACCCGTGCCGTGAATGGTTGCAGCGCCAGCCACGGCATCATGCGGGCCGCGCAGAACGTTGGCCGGGCCGCGGACCATGACCTCACTGCCACGTTTGCCCTCTGACAACGTGACATCCGCAAGGTTGTGACAGCTCGTGCAAGTTACGCCAGCGAGCACGGGTTGCGGTGCATCCGCCGCGCGTGGGCTGTGACAACGGTCGCAACCCGCCGCAACTTGCGGTCCTTCTTTTTGCATACGCAGCGTACGCATAGCAGCATAAATTGGATCGCCGGTGTAATGCGCGGACGCGTGCATAGAGGAAGTAAACTCGGCGACGATCGTCGCATGACAACCTGCGCACGTCGCCGGATCGTCAAAGTTGGGCGCAACGGTCGCAGGCACTGCAGCTGTACCCGCGGATTGGCCGGGACCCGACACTGGGTCTTTTTTACAACCCGGCAGCGCCACAGTCATCAAGCACAAGAACCAACCAACACGTATGAGCAGCGATACGACCATTGCCCAAGCTTATTCCACAATCTGATTGTCGCTGCACACTTCAATTTCCATCATTAGGACTTGTAAATGAACTACTGACCCAATATTTGGGTCGAGCCGCGTGCATGGCAAGACGCGAGGAAGGAGCATACCCGTCGGCATGTGACTGACGAGCAACGCGGCCAGCCACGATGGATCGGCACAAAGAAGGGTCAGTAATTTATGCACAAGTCCTTAGGTGCCTAACGAATCCGTGAGTGCGGAAACCAGCCACTTTGTGTAATCCCTTCGCCACTGCAGATGCGCACGAATAAATTCTTGCACTAGCCTAAAAATACTGACTATTGTCGTGAGATGAACTTTGGCAGAAACTGGCGCACCTTACATCGTTGGTGTGCCGTTACGCTTGCCAGCGTCGTGATGGCCACCGCGCTTGCGGGTTGCAGCTCGGACGAACCATTTTTTCGCGTCAAACAAATGGGTGAAAAATATGTTGTGAGCGGGCAGCGCTATAGCATCAGCGTTGACTTCCCAGCGAAGCCAACCTTAAAACGCCCTGCCGCTGGCAAATTCACTAACGACATGGCCGAGCTGATTCTACCCAACGACTACATGAGTGAGGCGTGTTTTTCACTTTCGGGTAAGCACATGGCGATGTTGGCGACCCAGCCAGATCTACCGATCGAACTGATGCGCATGCAATTGAACGCCGTCGGCGTAACAATTGCGTCGGAACGCAGCCTCGATACCGCCAACGGTCGCTTGTTCGAAGGCCACGTCAAAATGCCCGAGCTTGGCAATCAACCCTCGCACATCGTGGTGAAGATGTTCTTGGCTCATCGCCTCAAGAAAGTCTGCCAAGCTACCGCCGCAACGGTAGGTAATGTCCTGAGTCCCGCAGCCTTAACGTTCATCGAATCAACCGTCGTTAACGATTGATCCAGCGTAAGTCCGGGCGTTGCTTACCGGATTGTCGTCAGTGCATAGGCCCGTTGGCAACTGACGATTGCCTGCGCCATGTCATCGGGCAACGGCGCGGACACCACCAGTTCGCCGCCGTTGGGGTGCGGCACCCGCAGACTGTGAGCATGCAGCGCCAGCCGATGCAGCCCGTGTTGCTCACGAAAGATTCGATTATGCTCGCCTTTGCCGTAGCGCACATCGCCGATGAGCGGGCAGGCCAAATGTTTTAAGTGTCGGCGGATTTGATGCAATCGTCCGGTTTTCGGACTGGCTTCGACCAGCGCATAGCGACCAAACGTGGCTCGACGCCAGATGTCGGTAACCGCATCCACCCGCGCTTCGCCAGGTGCTTTGGGAATGGGATGATCCAGGCGCACATGGTCGGGCGGGTGACCACGGGTAATCGCAAAGTAGCGCTTATCAACCGCGTCGCTGCTCCACGCTTCAGAAAAAAATCGCGCCGTGCCAGGATCAAACGCCAGCAGCACACAGCCCGACGCACCGCGGTCGAGCCGATGAACCAGGTACACCCACTGCCCCATCTGATCACGGACGCGTTGTAACAAGGCGTCGTCGTCGGTCGACCAGCCCCGATGCGAGGCCAACCCAGCTGGTTTGTCGACGATTACGCACACGTCATCGCGATGCAAAACGTTCAACGCAACAACCTCCGACTGCGAAGCTTGCGCCGCCAGCAACGCGGCCGTCGCCGCAATCAACTCATCCGCAGTCGTCACAAACGCCGCGCAGTTGCACTTCGACGTTATTAGCCTTCACTGACCGTGGCGCTTTGCGCACGCTCAGTTGCAGATCCGGTAAGCACTCGACATCGCCGCATTCCGTGCACAAAAAATGCGGATGCGCGATCACCGAGTGCGCGCCATCTTGGCTTTCAAACCGCCAGACATGATCGCCCAGGTCAGTCCGTCGCAATAACCCAATTTCAGCGAGGTCCGTGAGGTTGCGATAGATAGTTGCGCGATCCCAACCTTGGCCTTCAAGTTTATCCGCAACTTCGGCGTGCGTCATCGGCGCTTTGGTCGTGCGCATTAGACCCAAGACCGCAATGCGCGAAGGTGTCGCGCGCAGCCCACCGCCGCGGACGGCCCCGCGCAACTGCTCAATGACGTTGATCGTGGCCATACGGCCAAGGGTATCCCGGCATTCTAGCTAATGCAAGCACGTGCAACCGAGCTGCAATTAGTGCTAGGTTGGCCCCGTGGTTATCAGCCTGGTCGCAACGCTGGCCTCTGTGTTTGCCGGCGTGCTGATGACGTTGGTCGGAGCCGCGCGTCCAACCGTGCTGTTGCCGCTCCGCAGCTTCGCCATGGCGGCCTTATTGGCCTCGGTTTTGCTGCATTTGTTGCCCGATGCCATCGCCGGTGCTGGGGGCGCCACGCTGCTGGCCTTCGTCGCTGGGCTGGTGTTGCCGAATCTATTTAGTGCGCTACGCGCCTGGCGCTCACCGACACCGCGGCGGCACGCCCACGATCACCTACCGGCGCTGGGCCACCGCAATTTGGTGTTGTTATTCGGGATTAGCGGAGTTTTGCTGCACCAAATGGGCGATGGCCTCGCCCTGGGCGCTTTTTCTAGCGGCCCACATGCCGGCCACGTCCATTGGGATCTCGTCATCGGAATCGCCGCACATACCGTACCACTGGTCGCCATCGTCACGTTGCCAATTCAAAAGCGCCGCAACATGGCAGTCATCGCGCTCGCCATGTTCGCAGCGTCGGCATTGGGCATCACGCTCGCACAGCTCGGCGGACTTGGCTTTGCAGCGTCAGTCTTGCCTTGGCTCAATGCCGCAGTCGCTGGCTTATTGCTGCATATTTTGGCGCACGACACGCCCACGGTTACCCGCACCCATGCGCTACGGTTGACCGAAACCATTGCGGTCGTCGTCGGGTTTGCATTGCCGGTAGTGCTGAGCCACGGCGATCACGAGAGCGCCACGCCCGGAGCCCAACTGGCGCCTGAATTCATCGATGTGCTGCGCAACCAACTGCTCGATATTGCACCCATGCTGCTGCTTGGTGTCGTCGGCGCCGTCATCATTATACGATGGGCGCCCCACACCTCGGTGCGGCGGTTAGCGACCGGTTCGGCGCTGCGCGATGCCTTCGCTGGTGCCCGGCTCGCGCTTACCGTGCCACGCTGCTCGTGCGGCGTGCTTGCGACGGCGACCTCGTTACACACTCGCGGAGCCGCCGGGGCCGCGGTGGTCGCTTACTTGTTTATCGTGCCCGAGCTCGGCCTCGACACGATTTCGCTCACCGCGCATATCTTCGGCTGGCCCATCGCCGTGCTGAGGTTGGCCGTCGCAGCGGCGGCGGCGTTACTAGCAGGCTACGTGATTGGCCGGCGCTGGCCAGTCAAACAAACCCCGTTGTCCGAGCCACCCGTGGTCAAGCCGACCTGGCGCAACGCCATTGAAGAAGTCACCATCCATAGCGTGCCTTGGCTAGCCGCAGGTGCGGTGTGTGCGGCCTTTGTGGCGCTGGCCCTCGACGGAAAACCCGTTTATTTTGCAGCACAACCCGAACTGCAAATTGCCGCCATCGTCGCCATCGCGATTCCTAGCTACATCTGCGCCGCTGCCGCCACGCCGCTCGCAGGCACGCTGGTGGCTCACGGCTTAACCCCGGGTGCAGCACTCGCTGGATTGCTCATCGGTGCCATGGCCAACATCGCTTCGCTTCGCTTTTTGCGCGATCGACTCGAGCGCAACGCCATCCTGCTGGCGCTTGCACCTCCGGCCATCATCGTCGGTGCAGCGGCAATGTATGTCAGCTATTCAGAGCTCGGCAACGCAGCGACAAGTCACAGCATTACCACCTACATCAACCAAGCCGCGCCAACCTGGCTCAACTACACAGCGCTCACAGCGCTGGCGCTGTTGATCTTGCATTCATTGTGGCGCTTTGGTTTTTCAGCTTGGCTTGAACCCATCGTCGGCAACGAGCACGCGCATCATCATCAACACGGCGCCGACGAAGCTTGCAGCGACGGCTGCCATCACGACGATGACGAACATGATAACGAACCTGACGATAGTCCGCCGCCTGGCCCGCTAGTGTCCACAGGCGGCGGGCATCACGGTCACCATCATGACCACGACCATCATGGTCATACGCATTGAACTGAGCCCGTAATCAACATGCGGTTACGGGGCTGTCACGGTAACAGTGAAGTTTACCGAAACATCGGTCTCGCCACCAATCGCCGCAAAGCCCGACACTTTCACCATCTCCGCTAATCCTGCGATCTTGGTAGCCTCACCGTTGAGTGGCGGCAGGTGCCGCAACGTTACATTCAAGGTGCCAGCGCCCACCACCGTTGCAAAATTGTTCGTGAGGCCAAGCGGCAGGCCCTTGCTGTCCACATCAGAATACGTGTGCGTCAACGCTGCGCCGGGCTGATTGCTGGCTGGGCCGTTGACTGCTGTGCCGGTAAAGAACAACTGGTGTTGATCACCTTCGTCCTGCACCTCCAATGAAATGTCAGCGGCCGGGACTTCAAGCTCATTGAGCAACTTGACGGTCGTTGTGTACTGTTTACCTGCAACCAAATTGATCGGATCAACGGTCGGCGGATTGCCGCCATCACCGTCGGCATCTTTGAACGCTGCGACCACTGAGGTGCCGCCACCGACCGGAGTGAACGTTAACGATACCGTAGTAAATACCTCGAGTTCATTTTCAGAACCGCCACTATCGCCGCAGCCGACCCAAAGCGGCGCCAAGGTAAGTGCGCTCAACGCCAACATACTTATGTTCGTACTCATATTTCTTTTCCTCGGAGTCAACAACTAATGACATTCTATTGCATATGCACAAGTAAGGCAACAACATAGGATGACCTATCGCAAAACAATTGCATATAAATATTTGTGCATTAAATTTTTTATGAATCGCTCGACTGCGCCCGCTCGGCTGCGCCCGCGGTGCATCGGCTACGCAGCCGGCGCGTTCGGGATTACTCGGGACGTAACCCAGGGAGCACACCGCGCTACGCGAGCACTACCGTGCCGACAGCTGGGTTCCTCACCCGAAACGTACAACGCCCCGCAGTGAAGCGAGGCGTCTGGGTACTTGGTGGAGTCATGGGGGATCGAACCCCAGACCTCTAGTGTGCGATACTAGCGCTCTCCCAGCTGAGCTATGACCCCAAGTAAAAGCTGAATATCAACGGCGAGCGACGCTGTCAAGCGTCGAGCCACCCGGCAAGCGGTCGCAAGTGTGTGAAAAGCTCATCGGGATCAGGCTGCAGGCCGGCGCCCGCTGCGGCTGACAAGCCAAACGACGGAAACCGCCCGGTTTTTGCCCGGATCGGTTGAAGGATCGCCCACAGGTTGATAGCTTCATCTGTAGCGCGGGGGCGTTTTTGGCGCACCCGTTTTTTGCAGGCCCACAGGAGTCAAGGCGCGATGGTCCAACAGCTCGTCATGTATGAAGAAGAATTGCAACAGATCAACTCGATCTGTGACATTCTGCAACGTGACTCTAACGCTAGAGCGGTGCTTGTCATCGACAAAAACGGTCAAGCTATGGCGCAAGCCGGCGAAACCGAAGCGCTAGATATCACTTCGTTATCGTCTCTCACCGCCGGTAACGTGGCAGCGACGGGTGGTATCGCGCAATTGCTCGCCGAGAAAGAATTCTCAGGGCAGTTTCACGAAGGCGAAAAAACCAACATCCACCTTTCCATCGTTGGCCAACGCATCATTTTGGTGATTTTGTTCGACGAACGCTCTTCGCTTGGGCTGGTTCGCTTGCGGGTTCGCAAAGCTGCAGCCGAACTCAACACGGTGCTCGAGATCATGGTTAAAAAGAGCCAATCGGGCCAACCATCGGTATTCTCCGAAATCACCGATGATGACATCGACAATCTTTTCAACGACTAGCGCGGCGTAGTTAGAGGTACCAACGATGAGCTTCATCAATTATTCGTCGCGCGAAATCAACTGCAAGATCGTGTACTACGGGCCTGGTCTGTGCGGTAAGACCACGAATTTACAGTACATTTACAACAAGACCAACCCAGACGCCAAAGGCAAGATGATCTCGCTCGCGACCGAGACCGAGCGCACCTTGTTCTTTGACTTCCTGCCCCTGTCGTTGGGTGAAATCCGCGGATTCAAGACCCGATTTCACTTATACACCGTGCCGGGCCAGGTTTTTTACGACGCCAGCCGCAAGCTCATTCTCAAGGGTGTTGATGGTGTGGTTTTCGTCGGTGACTCGCAAATCGAACGCACCGAAGCTAACTTCGAATCACTGGAAAACCTGCGCTTGAACCTGACCGAGCAAGGCTACGATTTGGACAAGCTGCCATATGTCGTGCAATACAATAAGCGCGACTTGCCAAACGCGGTCCCTTTAGCTGAACTTGAAGAAGCCCTCAATCCAACCAAGGTCCCTAGCTTTGAAGCTGTGGCCCCAAAAGGAATCGGCGTTTTCGATACACTCAAGGCCGTTGCGAAGCTGGTCCTGACCGAACTGAAAAAAGGCAGCTAAGCTGCGGGGGCCACCAGTTGGACCGGCCCTTTTTGACGACCTCACAAAGGAACGCTAGGCGATGTCTACCGCGACGATTTCATCAGACCGCCCCCGATTTCGCCAAGACCTCGTCGCTGAAGCGATTGAGGACAACGGCGCTCGCTACATCGACGTCATCGACCCGGACACCGGCGGCGAATTTCGCTTCTTTGAAGCTGAATACGCAGTTGCCTGTGCCATGGACGGTGAACGCGACATTCCTGGCTTAGTGCGATGGGCCGAAGAGGAGCTGGGCATCACGCCATCGGCGTCAGAGCTTAAAAGCGTTATCGCAACGCTCGGCGATCTGGGCTACCTCGACGCCAGTGCACTTGATGCGCCAGCGCCGCTCGCGATGGTTGTCGAAGCGCAAGCACCAGTGCAACCGCCGGCAGTCATTGACGCTTTGTTGCCGCCAAGTGCGGCCATAACCGCAACAACGACCGACGACGAATTGGCCCCAGGCATTATCGTTGCGCCAGCCGCCGCACTTGCAGCCGGCAGCGTAGCCAGCAGCAATTTCGAATTGGGCCAACCTGGCGCGGCGCTCTCCGTCGACGAACCAGGCATGGACGCCAGCGCAGCCAGCAATTTTGAGCTTGGCGCTTCGGGCGGATCAACCAAACGGACTCCACCGCTGCCCAAGACTCCGAACATGGAATTTGGCCCAGCCGGCGCAACCGACGAGCCTTCAACCGATTTAACCGAACATCTCGCGATCAAACCAGCTGACGTCAAAGAAGCCGTGCGTGCTTCGCAGATCATGCAAGCTGTTGCCGATCCTTCAGAAATCGTAATGGAGGCTGAGCCGAAGGTCGAAGCCAAAGTCGAGCCGAAGGTCGAAGCCAAAGTCGAGCCGAAGGTCGAAGCCAAAGTCGAACCGAAGGTCGAAGCCAAAGTCGAACCGAAGGTCGAAGCCAAAGTCGAACCGAAGGTCGAAGCCAAAGTCGAACCGAAGGTCGAAGCCAAAGTCGAACCGAAGGTCGAAGCCAAAGTCGAACCGAAGGTCGAAGCCAAAGTCGAACCAACAACCAAAGACAAGGCCAAAGACAAGGCCGCCAAAACAGTCGACACCAAAGTCGAAAAGGCCGAGCCGAAGGTCGACAAATCCGCAGCGAAGGCCGAGCCTGCACCAACTCGCACGGATCGAATTGCCGATACCAGCAAACCAAGCGTTGGCAAAGCTGCCGCTGTCGCCGAGCCGCTAAAGACTCCAGCTGCTGCGGCCAAAAAAGGTACCAACAAAGGCCTGCTCGCCATCCTTGTGCTCGCTGTCCTCGGTGGCGGTGGCTACCTGGCTTACAAGTATTTGGTTAACAAAGAACCTGCAAGCGACGTTGGATCCGCCAACCAAGTGCCGCAGCCCGAAGCACCTGTTGCTCCGCCGGCTCCGCCGCCACCACCACCACCTTCGGCAACATTGGCAGCAGAACCGATGCCCGCCTTAGGGCTCAAACCAACGGTTGCGGGGATCGTTGAAAGTTCAACCGCCGAAGGCACGGACATCCAAGCCGGCGAGATTGTGGTTCGCCTCAAGGGCTTCCAACCGTTAGCGCCTGCAGTGCTTGCGCTCGAAAAAGAAGTGCAAGAAACCATCCCGGCTGAAATCGCAGCCTTGGAAGCCGCACGCGATGCCGCCACCGCAGCCAACAACACCGCGTTGGCGACCCAAACCGAAGCGAAAATCGGGCAACGCAAAGCCCGTTTGACGCAAAAAGAAGGCCAGCTCAAAGGCAAACAAGACGAGCTCGCCAAATATCTAGTGGTCTCACCGGTCGCCGGTAAAGTGACCAAATCCGCCGTAAAAGGCACCAAGGTCAGCCTTGCTGACGACGTCGCAAGCGTGGAAGCGGTTGGCCTAACCGCCACCTTTGACGTACCAACCGGTGCCAATTTCGTCCTTGCTGCGCCGGTAACTTTCACCGTCAAAGGTGCCGAAGCAGGCCAAGAAAAAATCGATTGCAGCGTGGTGAGCTTTGATGCTGCAACCAATAAACTAAAAGTGTCATGCCCTGGTAGCGAAAAAGTTATTGCGGGAACCGAGCTGTCGATGTAACCAGCGTCGAAGCATCAGGCGACATGCAAGCAGCCGATCGGCTGCTTTTTTTTGCCCGGCGCAGCGCATGACAAAGACGCTACCCAGCATCGCTTTGACGAAGCGTCAAAGCTGCTGGCGGCCCCGCGCCCCAGCGTTCGCTGGTGCGCTCCACGTGGGCCTCGATCAAACCAAGGGACGGTCCCGTCCCTTCTGCGCGACTTTCAACTGGCAAGTCGCCGGCATTCAACCCACCGCGCGTTACTCGCGCGCTTTTTTCTTGGATCATTCATTGGCCGTTTCTGGTTAGCTAGACGAACATTGAGCAAAGCCCCGGCCGCTCACCACCTGAAGCCTATTTTTTAGCTTTGGCTTTGCTCACAGGTTTCTCAGCGACCGCGGTAACCACGAAGTTGGCACCGCCCATACCAAACCCCATCATGTTGCGGTCAACACTGCCGGTGAGTTCGGCTAACATACCATCGCGTAACCCATCGACAACACCGGACAATTGGTAGCGCTCACCTTTCGCGGTGTGCAAAATCCACTGGCCGCCCTCGACCTTACTGTGCTCAACTTTGCCGACAATTTTCATGATGCGTCAACCGTGGCATTCAAACCCATCGACGACAAGTATTTTTGCCGTCGCGATTGCCACCGCCGCGACCCACGGTTACGCAGTGTCACGCCATCGGTATGCTAGTGCGACAAGATTGACGCGCTCCGCGGACTTACTCGATTAGGTAATCCGCCGACGGCAGTTCATCGGCGGGCTGCTTGGCCAACCACGCGGCTAACGCCGGCATCGTGACATCAAGTTGCGCGGTACGATCGCGTTGCCGTGCTTCGTGCAGCAGAAAAATGACTTGCTCGCGATCGCCAAGAATATCAAACGCCCACGCACACAACACCAACAGATCGCCGCCCGAATTCATAGCAAGCCCTTTGTGCGCTCGATCCGAGAGTTCGGCGCTGTCGATCTCGTGAGTACCGGCGGCACAACAAGTGTGCAATTCGGCCAGCCAATAGGTAACGCGCAACACTTCACCGTCGGGCACTTTGCCACGCCCTACCAGCACCGCGCGGGCATCTTTGATGCGCCCCATCGCAGCGAGCAGATTAACTTCAAAGTAGAAAGAAATCTGATACTGAATCGATTTGGTCGGCAGCGCCATGCGCGCGTTACGAACCAAGCCAAGCGCAACTTCACGATTGCCGGTCATTGCTTCGGCTGCGGCCAACCGCATTTGGGCTAACGCACGCAACCGCGCAGGCAAATACCAGGCTTTGCTGATGGGTTCAGCTAGTTTTTTGGCAGCCGTGGCATCGCCAAGCGATAACGCGACCGAGGCATCATTGAGCCGATGCACCGCGGTCACCGACGAGAAAAAGCGGCCGCCTAACAATAAATAGATCGGAATTGCAATCGGTACCGTGGCCCAGGCAAAACCAACGCCGGCCGCAGTAATGCCGCCGCACAGCGCGTAAATACCCCAATTGCGGGCGCGCAACGAACCTGGCGATCGCACTTCACCAGTGCTGTCGACATACACCAGCTGGCCACGCCGCGCGCGATCAAGACTCGTCGCAATCGGCGGCAAGCTACGCAACGCAGGAAGATTCGAAGTTTGGTCGGCCACTGCCGCCGTAGGGTAGCGCGAAAGTTCGGCACCGGCACCTGCTGAATTGCCAAAGCGTTGCCGCGCGGGGCCGGGCCGCGGTATCCTGGGCCATGACTTCGACCCCGTTGACCAAACGCGTGTTTGGTAAAGTTGACGAATACGGTGGCGAACTCGCAGCGTCGACGTTTTGGCACTTTTTTGGCTTGCCACTGCTACCAACCGGTTCGGTTTGGTTGACAGCAGATCAAGCCGGCTATCAGGCACGGCCCATCAAATTGCATCTGCGCAGCGTGGTGGCTGGGTACTTGCGAACCTGGGTACCCTTGTTGTGGTGGTTTGCGTTCGCGGTTGATTCACCGACGGGATATTGCATGGCCGCCGCAGCGCTCGCCGCGTGTTTTGGCACGTGGACCTGGCGCATGACCCACCGTTTGAAAGTGCAGCGTCAAAACGATTTCGACTTGGTAGCGTTGGGCACGCAATGCCCGCCGCGCCGAATGTTAGTAAAAGATCTGCACCAAGCCCTGACCCAACAAAAAGCCAAGTTTGCAGCGGTCACCACGGAGCGCAATCCCGACGACATTGCGCGGTTTGGCAGCAGCAGCGCCGACGAGTTAATCGCAGCGTATGGCTTGCTGCGGTTGCACAGCACATTAACACCGACCACCGCTAGCAACGCACGGTTTGCCGCGATGCGCATCCTCAACGGCCAGCACGATCAGGCCAGCAGCGAGCACGGCGTATTCCGCTCGACGGTTGACAGCCTCGGAGGTGAGGTGTTGGGCCCCAATCAAGTGGCAGCCATGGTCGCGGTACAAGCCAATAGACTGCGCGCAAGCTCGGTGCTGCGCGCGGCGCAGGCTCCACCAACGTTTGTGCAAAAAGTGATGTGGGGTCGGATCCACCAAGTGGTGGGCTGGGCAGTGTTAGGGCTAGGTTTGCTTAGCGGAACCGCCGGCATGCTAAGTGTTCGCGACCCCGACACCTACGATTTTGTCAGCGAACGCACCCTGCGCAATACCATCGGCGACGGTAAAACCCAGTACCGCATCGTCTGCGAAGAGTGGCTCGACTTTGCCAAGGCCAGCGAAATCGACGACGGTGTCGGCGATGTGCGGTTGTGCCGAGTCGGCAAAAAACTGTTACCGGTGTTAAGCAAAAACGGCGAAGGTATTGATGGCCAGACCGTGCGAGGGCGACTGCAGCCACGCCATGTAGTGCGCATCAACGCCGATTGGGAGCAACAGCTAGTGGCCGACGGCCGGCTCGATGCCACAACGTTTCAAGTGTACTTGGTGACCGATGTGCTGTCGCATGTTGGCCAGATTGTGCTGGCCAGCGCACTCATACTCGGCGCTGTTGGGTTGTGCGTGATGTGGCGCCGGGTTCGCCGTCAGCGCCGCAAGCTACTTGCAGATGCCAACGCAGCCTAGCGAGGCCCCGCACGACTGCCGAATCTATCGCTCGACACCGCCGCAGCGGTGACGCACACTAACGGCGAAAAAGGAGTTACCGATGAAGAAATTTGCATTTACCTTGTTAGCCCTTGTGTCACTCACCTCGTTGGCCGCCGCCGGCAGCATCCGCGTGTACAACAGCGATTCCAAATCGCACACGATCGAACTCAAGTGCAGTGGGTCGAGCAAGACCGTCGAAATCGACGCATCGAAGACCACCACCTATACGTTTCATTCCACCAGCAAAGAATGCGACATCGTCGGTGGCACCATCAAATTTCCAACTACCAAATTAGTGGATGGTGGCAGCTGGAAGATCAAAGACGGCAAAGCGACCAAAGAGTAACGCGTCGAAGCGGTGCTCGATATCTCGCGATGCAGCGGCTTCGATGGCGTCCGTGATCGTGCCGCCAGTGATCATGCTAGACGGGCGGTGGCAGTGACCACGGCTTTGGTACGCCGTCGATAAGGCTCGGTGTCCGTCGTCGGTGGTCGGTGGTCCGTAGCCCGAATAAGCAATGAAGGTCGCGAAAGATTCAGGTGGTCGTTCTGGGATAACCTGTATGGGGCTTTGTCTACAGC
>JAGPDK010000389.1 GCA_018057605.1 Kofleriaceae bacterium
CAGTCCGCCAGTCCGCCAGTCCGCCAGTCCGCCAGTCCGCCAGTCCGCCAGTCCGCCAGTCCGCCAGTCCGCCAGTCCGCCAGTCCGCCAGTCCGCCAGTCCGCCAGTCCGCCAGTCCGCCAGTCCGCCAGTCCGAAGTCCGCGAGTCCGAAGTCTGCGGTCCGGTTTCCGGACGACCGACGACCGACTAAAACCGCTGCTCAACGCCCTAACAACTCCACTACCCTCTCCACCAACTCACCCCGTGGCACACTCACTTCATTCTCCGCCGTGCCAACGGCAACTTTGAGGTTCTTGAGTTTCACCACGCCTTCGGCTTGCTCCCGCCCTCCCACCAAAATCGCAAGTGGCACCCGTGCCCGATCGGCATATTTCATCTGCTTGCCGAGTTTATCGGCGCCGCCGTAGACCTCAGTATTGATGCCGGCAGCGCGCAACTCGGTTGCCATCGCAGCATATTCGCCAGCAAGGCCAGCTTCGACGTGGAGCACCAACACCTGCGCAATGGAAACGTCGTCGGCCTTGATGACGCCCATTTCAAGCAATTGCGAAAACAATCGGGTTGCGCCGATCGATATGCCAACGCCGGGCAACTTGGATTTGGTGTAGTGACCAGCCAGATTTTCATAGCGGCCGCCCGAACAAATGCTGCCGAGTTTGACGTGCTCGTCGAGAAACGTTTCGTACACGGTGCCGGTGTAATAATCGAGGCCACGCACAATGGAAAGATTGAGGCGCAACGCCTGCGCCGGCACACCGAGCGCTAACGTGCCTTCGTACACCGTGCGCAATTCCGCCAAGCCTTCATCAAACACCGGATTGCGACCTTCAAATGCGTCGAGCGCAGCCAACGTTGCCAGCGAATCACCGACGTGCGCAGTCATTAACCCAATCAATTTCTCAGCGACTTCGACCGATAAGCCAACGCCATCGCCGCACAACCGCCCCAACACTTCGGTGCGGTCGATTTTGCCCAGCCGATCAACTTCATGCAGCACCGCGGCCTGAGCGTCGGTGCCAACAATGCCAAAACCATCAAGCAAGCCACGCAGCAACTTGCGATTGTTGAGATAGATCGTGAACGCGCCAAAACCAAGCTCGCGAAAAATGCCGTAGATCACGGCCGGCAATTCGACATCGTAGGCCAACGGCAGCGTGTCTTTACCGACCACGTCGATGTCGCATTGGTAAAACTCGCGGTAGCGGCCCTTCTGGTTGCGCTCACCGCGATACACCCGTTGAATTTGATACCGGCGAAACGGAAAGTTCAGCTGATTTTCGCGTTGCGCGACGTAGCGCGCCAACGGCACCGTGAGGTCAAACCGCAAGGCCATCTCCGGTGCATCACCTTGTTTGAGCGCGCCGGTTGATTGCACGAAGTACACTTGCTTTTCAGTTTCGCCACCCGACTTGGTCAACAACACGTCGGTCATTTCAAAGACCGGCGTCTCCACAGGCAGGTAGCCAAACCGTTCGAAGCCGCGCCGAACCGTGTCGAGCATGCGCTGAAAAGCGATTTGTTGTTGCGGTAACAGTTCCATCACGCCAGCCGGCGTGCGCGGTGCAATAGCCATGCGGGTTTCTACCACAACCGTTCGAGAATTCAGTAACGTGGTCTATACTCGCCCGCGATGGAACCCAGCGAACGCGTAAATATGCCGGCGTGGCACGGCCAAGCCGGTCACTACGAGATTTGGTTCGTCGTGGTGTTCGACCGCGATCACGATCGCGCCTCATGGCTGCGTTACTCCACGTTTGCGCCTGACGATGGTAGCGCCGCCACGTCGATGGTGTGGGCCGCTGATTTTGATGCCAACCGTACGCCACCGACGATTTGGGCCAAAGCCCATCATCCGATCAGCGAATACCAAGCCGCCACTGATCACTTTTCGGTGGCGATCGGCGACACCCTGATGCGGCACGGCCACTGCTCTGGCGATGTCACCACCAGCCACTCCAACCTCAAATGGAGCTTCGACTACAAAATGGGCACCGCGCCAGTGCGCCGTACCCCGGCCGTGCTCGAGCAAGTACGCCAGACCACCGAAACCGTGCACGCATGTACCGATGCACCTTGCATTGGATTTATTGAGGTCAACGGCACGCGACACGAAGTCCGCAACGGCACGGCGGTGCAAATGCACTTGCATGGTACGCGCCGGCTCGACGATCTGTCGTGGATTTGGGCACCAGCGTTACGGCCCGGCCCAGCCACCGTCGAAGTAATTTCAGCGCGCGCAAAAACTGGTTTCAGTTTGCGGCCGTTCACCACGCCACGCATGACCTCGTTGTTTTTTCGGCATCAAGACGAAGTCGACGACCTAACGCAATTCCCCGATGCCATGCGCCCAACCGTGACCCACCCAGGGCCAGGCATCGTCGATGTCGCCCATACCAGCGCGCGCCGCGCGTTACGCATTCGTAGTTATGCCCCACTCGAAACTTTTGCAGCGTGGGCCTTCCGCAATCCGTCGGGCAAAGATTTGTTTGTCGCGCAAAGTGATATCGCATCGTGCACCGTTGAAAGTTTTGAGCGCCGGCACCCCTTTGCGCGGTGGCACACCAAAGCAGTTTTCAGCACGCGGCATCGCAGTGCGCTGGAACTGCATGGCGTCAACCCGATTGAAGGCCTCGGGTACGTAGGCTGGGCCGACACCGAACCGCCAGCGTTGGCCAAACGTACGCCGCGCGAAACCCCGATGGCGCCCAATGGCGCCATGCGCGCGCTACCTGCGCCCAATCAAATTGTCGGCGCCGGGACCACCTTCAAAGAAACCGCCACCGACGCTGGCTTGTACATGTTTCACAAAGGTGATGCGGCTTTTTTAGGCCCGCAGCCAACCGCTCGTGAACGCGCCGTCGTGATGCCCACCCAAGCGCAGTTGCGTGCCGCACTCAATCGTTACGAACCAGGGCTCGCCACTGTGTTAGCCGAACGCTATCCGTATTTGCCATTGTTACTCGACTACGAAGTTGAGCTCGTTATGATCGTGCTTGAGCCAATGACCAGCGACGAGCTGCGCGCTGGCAAACCACCCGCAGTGGGCTGGGCCTTAGGCAACGACATGACCTCGCGGGCCTGCCAATTCCTCGGCGATGGCCAAGCCAACCGGATGGAATTTTGGTCCATGTCCAAGAGTTTTCCTGGCTTTTTGCCGATGAGCCATCAGATGTGGGTGCCTGCGTCACCGATTGATGCCGTGCCCGATGTGCGGCTGCGCACCTGGGTTAATGGTGACGTGCGGCAAGACACGGAGGCCTCACAGATGTTGGTTACGCCGAGCCAAATTTTGATAGCGGCCACCGAGCTGCTCAAGCGTGCGTTGGTTCCGGGTGATTTTGTGTTGTGCGGAACCCCCGCGGGGCTTGCACTCAAAGTGCCGCAATGGCGGCGGCGGCTGGCTGGCATGAACAGCGATCGCTTTGACAAACTCGACGCAGCGATCAAAATGTACGTCGAGGGTGCCGGCTTTTTACGACCCGGCGATGTAGTCGAAATCGATGCGGGCTTCGTCGGCAACGACCGCGTTCGGATTGAGATTAGCGACGATAATAGCGACGAGCTGAGCGCGCCGTGAGGCTATGGTGGCTCGGTGTTCTAGCCACCGCCATCGCAGCCTGCCACGCTCCGCATGCTCGAAATACGGCGCCGGAACAACCAGCTATTGTTGCGCCGCGCACCGCGCTGCCGGTGCCGCCGGCTCCGGAGTCATCACCGCTGCCATCGGTGAGCGCTCAGCCGTCTGGTGAAGCGCGCATCACCGCACCGTTGTTGTTTGCTGCAACCCGCGACGGTCGCACCACGTACCTACTAGGCACATTGCACATGGGTGTCGACGCCAAGCACCAACTACCACCCTGGGTTTGGCACTATTTTACTGGCGCAACAACCTTTGCGATGGAGGCCGACGCTAACGATTCAGCATTGCAGCAAGCCATGTTTCGCAGCGATGGTTCTTCGTTGCGTAGCGAACTGGGTGACAGCACCTGGCGCCGCATTGAAACCGTTCTGGGCGCACCCGAAGCCCGCGCGCTCGACGACCTTACCGTGCCAATGGCAACCACGGCGATCGCACTGACGGGCTTACCCGAAACCCAACCGATGGACGCGGCCTTCGCTGACGCGGCGAAAGCGCAGCGTAAGCCCATCGCTTTTCTTGAATCAATGACCGTGCAGCTTCGGTTTGCCATCAAATGGATGGATGCAACTGCGCTAACGGCCATGCTTGATGATTTTGCGTTAGTGCCACAACGCAATCGCGAATTGCTGCAAGCCTACCTACTAGGCGAACTCAGCGGACTGACGCAGGTCGTCAGTGACGGCCGACGTGACTTTGTACGCGGCGGCCGGCCGGCTAGCCGCTATGACGCGATGCTGACCGAGCTGCTCAGCGAGCGAAATCACATGTGGGTGCCGGTAGTTGAAAGACTGCATCGTACCGGTACAAGCTTCATCGCCGTCGGTGCGTTGCACTTGCCTGGGCCAGACGGCCTCATCGCCCTGCTGGGCCGCCGTGGCTTTGTCGTGACCCGGCTCAAACAGCCGTAAAGTAGCTATTTCCGAGCACCCAAATCTGAAGTATGAATGCCATCGGAGGATTTATGTCGCTACACTATTGTTTGCGCACTGCTGCTTTTGCCTTGGGTTCGTCCGTGTTAACCGTCGGCTTGGTCGCCGGCACCGCCATGGGCTTGGCCACAGGCTGCGGCAGCGATTCGCCTGCCAACGGCGACGCGCCCAACGGTTCCGACGCACGGATCGACGCTCCTCCAGGCGCCACCTTCAAAGTCACCTGGGGCCCGCTCACGGTGGCACCGGGACAAGAAGACACTCGTTGTGTCGACGTCAGCGTTAAAAACGCCGCCGCCATCAAAGTTCACTCGATCCACAATAAACTAAGCAGTGGCTCGCACCACTTGATCGTGTATCGCGACTCTCTCGTCACCACCGAATCATTGACACCAACCCCGTGTAATCCCTTCGCCGGCACCTTGCAAGGTGGCGCTGTGACGCCGATCATGGTCACCCAGAAGAAGGATGACTCGCTCACCTTGCCAGATGGGGTTGCGTACACGTTTGCAGCCAATCAGTTTATTCGGCTGGAGATGCACTTCATCAACACCACCGATGCCCCGATCGAAATTACCGCTACCTCGGAATTCGTGACGATGCCAGCGGCCGACGTGAAGAACGAAGCCGACTTTTTGTTCATGGGTACACCTGATATCGACATTGCGATTGGTCAAACCCAAACCGTGCGTCGGTTTCTAAGAATGCCAGCATTTTTGTCCAACGCCAATATCTTTGCCATCACGGGCCACACCCACAAAATGGGGACAGACATGCAAGTGGGCTACTCCAGCGGATACATGGAGCCGGTGACGTCGGTGTACAAACCAGCAGCGTTTAATTGGGACGAGCCAGAGACCACGTTTGCCACCCCACCTTTCAGGATCCCAGCCGACGGTGGTTTTGACTTCCAATGCAGCTACACCAACACCTCTGGCGCGCGCATTCGGTTTGGCGAATCAGCCAATGACGAAATGTGCTTCTTTTGGGCCTACTACTATCCTTCGGTTGGCTCGCGCGTGTGTGCGGTTACGACCCAAGTTGGGGGCCCTGAGGGCTACAGCGTGTGTTGCCCTGATCCAGCTAACCAAGCGATATGTGACCGACTGCTCGGCAACTAATTTTACGTAAAGTCAGCGCCGCACCTATCCAAGTAGG
>JAGPDK010000029.1 GCA_018057605.1 Kofleriaceae bacterium
GCCAATGACTACTGCATCAAAACGTTGTTCAGCCATGGGTCGGTTAGTAGCACAACCCTAGGCATTTTCTGGTTACTGCGAAGGCTCAAATTCAGCGTGCACTCTTGTCGATAAAACATATCCAAGTATTTGATATTACTAGCATGCGTGCATCCTCGTCATCAGTCGCAAGAATCTGCCGTAACGACGTTGCCTGGGCGCGCGTCTCGCATGCCTCGACGTTCTCGCGTAAGATGAAAGCTCATCGTGAAAATATTGACGCTAGACAAAGTCATGGGAGATGCCAGGGCAATCCTTGAAATCGTTGACGTACTGCGCGCCGGTGGCGTCGTTTGTTTTCCGGTACGCGGGGCGTACCGGCTGGTTGCAGATGTCGGCTCCGAAGACGCCGTCAATCGTTTGCTGCAAAGCAAACGCCGCACCAAAAACCATCCAGCGCTAGTATTGGTACCCAATTTGGCCCATGCCAAAACGGTCGTCAAAGGCACCGAGTGGCGCACGACTAAACGCATCGCCGAAAAAATTTGGCCAGCGCCACTCACGTTAGTGCTGGAACCGAGCGCAGATCTGCCTACCAAGATCAAGCGCACGCTGACTCGGTCGACGGGCAAGCTGGGCGTGCGCGTCGCCAACGATCCGCTCACCGTTGCAATCTCGACGCAATTTGCCGGGCCGCTGTTAATTTCAAGTGCCAATTTGGAAAACAAAACCGGTGCAACATCGGCGGCAGCGATTCGCCAGCGATTCTTTGGCAAGCTCGACTTGTGGGTCGACGGCGGCGACACCCAATCTGAATTGCCCTCGACGTTAGTTGAAGTTACGGAAACGGCGTGGACCGTGCTGCGCGAAGGTGCGGTCCCAACCAGCGACATTGAACGCGCCATGAAGTGAGCCGCGCGCGTCACTCAAACGACCAACGGCCTACCGTCGCGACCGAGCTTCCCGCCCAGCTGCCGACCGCCGTGCCCGCCAACGCGCAACGTGTTTGCGTTGCCAACGATCTTGCACATCAACGCGCGACATCGCAACTGCGAAACCGCGAAACGTCGGGGCACCGTGGCGAGGGTCGAGTTCATCGTCATCTTCTGCAATGACACCGCCTACCGCTTGATGGAATGCGCTGATCAACTCGGCCACAGTGGTTGCCGCAGCAACGTGATTGAGCGCCACCGCCACACCGTTGCGCGCTTCAAAACGTTCAACAAGCTGCACCACGTCAAGCGGCATGAGCCGCAACTCAGGTCCGAGTGCCTGGCGATCATCAATATCGATAATGCCGGTATGTTCGGTAATGAGGTCACGAACCTGCGCAGCGATAGCGTCGCGCGTGGTCATCGTGCTCGGTACGAGTGCGCTAGTCGAATTTTGGTTGGCTATTTTCGCGGTCACACTCATGCAACCGGCGCATGAGCCTGGCTATTCCCGAGCCGGTGCAGGTAGCTCGATGCCAGGTTTTTCTGGGTGTGGCCGATACAAAACAATTGTATTGCCAAGCACTTGAGCGACTTCACTGCCACTTTCCCGGCCCAGCCGTTCGGCGATTTCATGACGATCACCTTGGGCATGTTCGCCAATCTTAACTTTTATCAACTCATGATCGAGTAGCGCTTGGTCAATGGCCGCAATGAGCGCCTCATTGACATTATCTTTGCCGACATGCACCAAAGGTCGCAAGCTGTGCGCTAGGCCGCGCAAATAGTGGCGTTGTTTACCGGTCAACATCGGCGGGTTGTACATCAGGGGGTCCGGCCCGTACAGGCCTAAGCCATGCCGACAGCATGCCCTTCAATGCGTCGGGCGTTTGCGGCCCATCATCAACCCGAGCAAAAATAGACCGACCAGCATCGTTGTGCCGCCGCCACTTGATGCACAGCCACCTTGATAGTCATCGTTGCCAAACCCGCCGCCATCGTTGCCATTACCAGTACCGTCGGGTGGTGGTGGCGCGCCTTTTTGCACCGTCAGATTCAAGCTTTGCGAGGTCGTGCTGGCGTCATCGTATGCGTTGATCGTCACTTCGTGCGAACCATCCAACAGCGTTGCACTAGTTGGAAACGTCCAGGGTGCCGACGTTTTGCTGCCAATGATGATGCCGTCGACCAACACTTCCACTTTGGTCACCGCGACGTTATCGGTCGCGGCCACCGTCACGGTGAAGCCTGGCGGCACCGTCGTACCGGTACTGGGTGACACATTCGAAATCACCGGCGGATTGGTGTTCGCCGTGCCAACGCGTTCGCGCAACAAAGCAACCGAATTTTGTTTGTTGCGGCACGTCGAGCCGCCGATACCGCATGGCCGAACGCTCGACTCGCCACAATCCGACAGCACATCCTGAAATGAACGTTTGCCGCTGTACTGCAGGTACGTCATCGGATCGGCCGCTAACAATTCATGATCGGCACCGTAGGAATGCACAATTTCTTGCGCCATCACTTCGCACATGACCTGAGCATTTTGCGGCATCACGCTGGTAAACGTAAACACCACCGAGTTTTCGATGATACCGCAGTCTTGGGTAAACGGCGAAACGCCACCAATTTGATTTGCGTTCGGCACCGACGCGTCGAGGGTAGCCATCGTACCGTTCGTGAAGACCGCTTCGATATGCGGGACGTTGCCCGGATCCGCCGTTACGATCTGCACGTTGAACCGTTTGAACATGTCTTGCATGCAAGTAACGGTATCGGTCCACAATTGCGCAGGCGGCGTCCATGCTGGCATGTCGACCAGTGATGCCGCGATGGTCGAAATATTGTTGCGCGCATCGTTAGCGTTGCCTGGTCGTAACTGGACGCCGGTTTTATTCAAATAGATGACCCGACTTTGGGCCAATACCGGAATTGCGCCAAGGTCGCCAATCGGCGCGCCAGCACCGGCGCTGGGCGGCAACACCTGACGGGCGAACTGCACGCCGTTAGCCGGACCGGTTCGTTCAAATGTGAAGGTTTGACCATCATCCCCGGGTTGCCATTGCCGCGGCGCGGCGGTCGCCAGCTGCATCGTACCCACAAGCACAGTGCCGCATGCTAACCAATGAAAGAAGGATGTAGGCATGTAGCCAGATAGATCACGTATCGTGCCAACCCGATACGCGCTGCGCAGATCTCTCAAGCAAATAGATTCAACCAGTTAGCAAACGAAGCAAACGCCTAGCGCCCGTACCGAAGCATGCGAAGTGCCCGCTCCCCCATGCACTGGGGCGTCGATCCCCACGTCGGGCGACGCTCGGCCAAACGATGGCCCCGTCACAGCCCAGCCTAACGCTGGCAAATCGCTTCGAGTTCAACCACTTCTTTGGGGCACGCCGCCGTCAGGTTCAGGTGGCCCGTGACCGTTACTAAAATGTCGTCTTCGATGCGAATCCCCAGGCCCTGTAACTCCACCGGCGCGCCAACTCCGACGCCAACATAGAGCCCGGGTTCAACCGTAATCACCATGCCAGCCTCCAGCGGTCGCACCTTGGCATCGACCAAGTACGGGCCTGCATCGTGGACATCTAAGCCCAGCCAATGCGACGTGCCGTGCATATAGAATTTGCGATACGAGTGATCCGCAATGCGTTCTTCGACAGTGCCGTGCAACAAGCCAAGTTCAATCATCGCAGCGGTTAAGCCGGCAATGCAATGGTGATGCAGTTGTTCAATCGTTGCGCCTGGTCGCACCAATTCGATGGCTGATTTTTGCACCGCGAGGACCAGCTCGTAAGCCCGCCGTTGTAACGGTGAAAAGCGCCCGTTTGCAGGCCACGTGCGCGTGATATCGGCAGTGTAGCCCGCGACTTCGGCACCAGCATCCACCAACACCAGATCGCCGTCGGCAATGGCCGCGTGGTTCTCGACGTAGTGCAAGATCGTCGCATTGACACCGCTACCCACGATCGATGTATAGCCCGGCCCGGTCGCGCCGTTGCGGCGAAACTCATAACTGAGCACCGCATCGATTTCATATTCATTACAGCCGGGCCGACCCAGTTTCATGGCAGCTACATGCGCGGCCGCGCTGATGGTTGCAGCCCGCTGCAATGCCGCAATTTCTTCTGGTTGCTTACGCAACCTGAGTTCATGTAACGAATAGCGCGGATCGACGATGGCACGCGGCGAGCGTTGCCCACGCTTTTCGCGCCCGCGTAATGCCGCCACCGTCGATGTTAGCAACTGATCGAGTTTGTCGTCCAACCCCAAGGCAAAGTGCAATTCATCAATGTTAGCGATAAGGTCGGCCAATTTGCTCGGCAATTCACTGATTGGATAAGCGACCTCGGCGCCATAGTGGGTTTGCGCACCTTCGATGCCGGCGCGCCGCCCATCCCAGGTTTCCATTTCGGGATCGCGTGGACGAACAAACATCACAAAACGCTCCGTCGCCGCGCCAGGCCGCAGCATTGCGACGCACTGCGGTTCGCCAAACCCAGTGAGATACAACACATCGGAATGTTGGCGAAACGCGTAGAACGCGTCGCCTGTGCGCAGCCGTTCTGGCAATGAAGCGACGAGCAACACGGCGTTAGGGCCTAGCCGCTCCATCACGGCATGACGACGTTGAGCAAACACGGCCATCTCGAACATGCCGCAGTTTACAACAGTTTGGGAATCCGAACCGCCGCGAGCTCCACAGCTTGAAGCAATTCTGCATCGTCAGCGTCCGAAACCCAGACAACATTTTGATTGCGCAACTCAGGCGCCGAACTGCCGCGTCGACGAGTCCCATAAATTGCCACCGGACACGGCGCCGCCGCGACCACCAGCAATTCATCGGCATGTGGCGACGCCGCGGCAACGGCCACCACCACCGGTGATAACGCGTGGCTCAACCGGCTCAAGTCAACGAGCGAACGCGTCATCGACACCACCGTGAAGGCCCGCGCCGACAATTCGCGATCCAGGCGCTGCAAATGACCACGATCGGGATCAACCAACAAGACCACGCCTTGCGTAGCAACCACCGCAGCTACCGTAGGTTGTTCACCAAGCAAATGCTCGACGGTCTCGGCGCCCGAGCGATACATGGCCAGCGCAATTTTGCTAAGCAAATCTTCGGCATCAAAAGGTTTTTCTAGCACTTCACCAACGCCGAGCAACGCCAAATTGGTGGTGATGCCTTGGACGGCCGTCATAATCAGCACCGGCAGGTTCACACAACCAGGTTCAGCCCGCAGCGCTTGCAGAAACTGCTTGCCATTCATGGTCGGCATCATCAAATCCAACAAAATCACATCGGGACGAAATTGCTGGGCGCGTACCAATCCGGCTGCACCATCGCTGGCCACGTCGACGATATAGCCTTCGTCGCCGAGAATTTGTTGCAACGTCGCGCGCAACAACGGCTCATCGTCGATGACCAACACACGTCCGCCTGGTTTGGCTGCAACCACCACGTTGGCCATACTACCACGCAGCAACGCTTGTGCTCGTTGATTCCCGCTGGCCCTTGCGATGCTTTGCACAGCGACCGGACACCTGCATCGCACCCCACCAACCGTATCAGGCCCGCTGCAACAATCCACCTTGTGCGTGTTCATCCCGGATGTGGGTTTCGTTCAACAGACCACACGCCGGCCGCGCCCCATCACGCGATCGCAACACCGCGGATATTTGCCGCCGTCGCGCAGATGAATATGGAAACATTGTAGTAGCATCACGGCAGATGCGCCCTGGGCCACCAATGGTTTCCATCTTTCATGCACTGCGACCGCAGATCGTCGCAAGAATGCTCTCAACCCGCGCGTCCCGAAGCGGGACCGACAACGACGATGCACCCAACACTAGTTCGCCGCTGCGCAAACAGACCGAAGCGGTGCTTGAACACCTAGAAAATTACTTAGTTACCGGCGATTTGCGGATGCATCGCGACTTTCTCCAGGCATTCTTAGCGATGCGTGCCGCCGAAGCCCAAAGCCCGAGCGCAGTGATGGCCAGCCTCGCCGAAATAGGCGATACGGCGGCGCGCGTCATCCAACAAGCCGGCGACGACGATGAGCCGCGGCGGCAACTGGTGCAAGCGGTAGCGTCGGCGACGGTGACAACGGTGAAGGTCTGCAACGAACTTTTAGCGCGCGACCTGCAACGCAAAGTCGCGCTGTGCAAAGAATTGCGCAGCGAACAAGCGCCGCGCGGCAGTAACCGCACCAACGGGGCCACCCGATGACCATTCATCATTCCGACGATGGCGCAGTCGCTCGCGATACCATGCCCTTGGTGTCGGCACGCGTTCGCTCGGCCGGCGAAACCAACGTTGGCCAGGTCCGCAGCGAAAACGAAGATGCGATGGTCGTTGAACCTGAGCTCGGCTTTTATGCGGTATTTGATGGGATGGGTGGCGCCAACGCCGGCGATGTTGCTTCGCAAACCGCGCGCGACACGACGCTGGCATTTTTACGCACGCGCAACCGTGACATAGCGCCCAAATCACTCATGGTCGCAGCGTTACAGGCTGCGTCCGCCGCGGTATTCAACTCGGCGATTGAGCACCCCGAGCGCCATGGCATGGGCACCACCGCCGTTGTATGTTTGTTGATTGATCCAAGCCGCGCCATCATCGCGCATGTCGGCGACAGTCGCGCCTACCTGTTGCGCGACGGCCACTGCAAACAAATCACCCGCGATCATACAGTGGTTGAAGAATTAGTCTTGCGCGGTGAGATTACGGCCGACGATGCCGATCGTCATCCTTATAAAAATGTGCTGTTGCGCAACCTCGGCGCACGCCCAGACCCCAAGGTGGACGCGGTTGAAGTTGCGCTGCAGCCAGGTGATCGGTTGATGCTTTGCTCAGATGGTTTGTACGGCTATGCCGCCAATGATGCAATGCAATACATCCTAGGGTCCGGCGATACGCCGGCGCAGGTAAGCCATGATTTGGTGGATCTTGCCCTGCGCGGTGGCGGTGGCGATAACGTCACGGTAGTCGTGATCGAAATCATCGAAGTTGTGCCGACCTCGACCCAAGTGGTCCGCAGCACTGGCGCCATTGCCTGGTGGCAAAAACGCAAAAACTATTTCGCTGCCGTGACCGCGCGTGGCTTTTCTGATTCTCAACTTTGCGCAGGCATGTCCGAGGCCCAAGCAATTGAAACCTACGCGGCGACGCTGTGCCAAGCAATTTTTCATGACTTAGAAAAATCAAGTGCGGTCAACGTGTGGACGTTCGCACAGAGTCTGGCCCACAGCTGGCTCAATCAAGACGGTGACTGGCCAACGTTGCGTTCCGCGTTCGATATTCTAAGCGAAGCCGCAACCCAGATTATCGACGAGATTCGCGCTACCGATGCCAATCTTGGCTTTTTGCTAGGCGTTGCAGTAGCGCGTGCACTTACCGTTGCCGAGCTCGCCATCGGCAGCATCTTAGCCGACCGGCTCCGCGCCACCGAGGAAGTTTTAGTAGAGTTGTACGCTGCTGCGCCGCGCGCGCCGAGCGCCGAAAGCAGTGGCCGCTTTGTTGAACAAGCGACCATCCCTTTTGCACGCGACAGCGCAGCCAACATGCAGTCGGATTTGTCGCCTGAGTTGCGCGGTGCAATTCGCAGCGTGCTAGCAGCCTCGCGTCGACGCGCCGAGGGCAACGAACAAGCCAAACAAACCATCACGGCGCTCGATGTCGTTACCAATGACCCAGGCGGCGGCGGCATCGCAATATTGGCCGCGCGCGAATTGTATGGGGTCCGGTCCGTCGACGATGGCGGCATTTCACCCTTGTTCGAAGGCTTGGACCGAGCACGGATCTTAACCGTAACCGAAATCTCTGCGTTACAAGCGCCCGATCCTATCAAGGCACGGGTCATGCGAATATTTAGTCGCGCCCATCAACGGTTAGTGAGTGCCTGCACCGGGTTGGTTATCGAAGCAGTTGCCCCCACCACGGATCGGTTGCGCGAAGCCCAACATGCCACGGCGTTATTGCGAGCCCAACTCGAAAAAGCCGAAGCTAAGCGGGCCTCGCTTGAGCGCAAATTTGCGAGCCAAGCGGAATCCTCGGATCCGTGGACTCGCACCACCCAAGTAATCAAGTAACACGGTATTTCCATCGAGACTTGTTCCCTGTTGCCACGATGAGCGCTACCATTAAGGCATGAGCGAGTTAGCCGAACGTCTCGCGGTGCTACGCGATGAAGTACTCGACACGGCGGAGCATGGTGATCGCGAACCGCCAGGTGGCGAAGTTTTTGAAGCCATCGTGCGCGCGCTATCCGTCGGTGGTGAATCGGTACCCGGCCTTGATCTAGCATTACACGAGGCTGCGGCACGACGGCTAGCATGGGGCGACACCGAAGAAGCCGTGCTCGCCGATGCCGAGCAGGTTTTTGATCGCCTGATCGTTGCCGCCGAGCGCGCCTTTCGTGAGCCACTTGATCAGCTACTGGTCGTTGAAGCCGCCACCCAAGTAGCGGCGAGTGTGGCCCGTGTCGTCGCGATGCATGCCGTACATCGCGGCAGCCGTGATCGCTCCTCGCGCTTGCGTGAAGAGATGACGCAACGACAACTGCGCGATGCGCTCGAAAAGCAGCAAACCAGCATTGAACGCTTACAAAACGAGCTGGCCACCAGCGACTTCCGCTAATGCCGCCGCGGACCGCAGCGGGCCCATCCGCCGACGAGCAACTGATCACCGCTTGCATTGCGCTGGTGCAGCACGCCGAATCGTTGCGCGCACCCGCCCTCGAACGCGTCGCCGTCCTCGCGCTCAGCAGCATCGACGACGCCACAGCTTATGAGCGAGCAATGTTAGCGTTCGCCATCGAGCGGACCTGTGACGAACTCATTGCCAACCGAGTTGCGCCGGGTAGTAGCCTGCCGGCGCTGTGCATGGCCGCCGACCAATTGGTCAACGACGCCCCAGGCATCGCCGCTGCGCGTTTCGAAATCGATACCTTATTACCCGTCCCCAGCGCAGCTCCGGCCAAGCCGCAGTTACTCGCGGCCGACACCTTGTTGCGACGTTCGGGGCCGCCCCTGGAGCGCATCCCGCTCGATCCGTTGTTGCAACTGCGCGCTCGCCGCCTGGCTCGCATCGAGGCCTGTCCGCCATCGTTACGCACCGCCCGCACGCACTACGATGTGTGAGTGATGCGGCGCGCGGCGGTCGAAGCGGCGGCTGTCGAGCCCGCTTGCTTAGCTTAGCGTCGTGTCGCAACCACAAACTTGAGGTAGCTGGCTTCCGGAAAACCCGGCAGCGTCGGAAAATCCGGCGGCAAGCCGCGGCGATCAATGATCTGCAATTGAGTTTGAGCGCCGTACGCGCCTTCCGCCAGCGCAAGTTCATATTCGTTCGCGGTCACTTTGTGCGTCGATGATGCCGCTACCAGCAAGCCGCCGGGCTCGGTAACCCGCAAACACGCCGACACTAAATCGGCATAGTCACGAATCGCACTCCACGGTTTGCCACCACGGGCCGCCGCGCTGGCGAACGCTGGTGGATCAATGACAACCATGTCAAACATGCGTTTGCGTTCAGCAAACTTGGATAATACTTTGAGCGCATCGCCGACGATCAACTCCGGCTTTTCGCCATCAAAGCCCGACGACGTAAAGTTACGCCGGGAACGCGCATGCGCTTTCGGTGCAACGTCGACGGCGCAGACTTCCGTGGCACCACCCGCTTGGGCATAGACCGAAATCGCACCGGTGTAACTAAACAAATTCAGAACTCGCCGCCCTTTGGCGTATTGCCGCACCGCGCGCCGACCTTCGCGTAAATCGGCAAACAACCCGGTTGATAAGGGCGAAGTAACATCGACCCAAAACTTCAAATCGTCTTCTTTGATTTCAAATTCAACCGGCGCGGGATTGCCTCGCACTAATTCGGCTGAAGTCTGACGCGGGGCTTCGCCACCAAGCGAACGGTACCGACGCTGTTCATAAATCGCTGCCGGGGCCAGTTCCGCGACGAGCGCATCAAAAAGCGCATCCCGCAATCCGACAATTGCTGATGAAAACAACTGGACGACTAGGTACTGATTATATTTTTCGACGACGATGCCCGGCAACCCATCGGACTCGGCGTTGATGATGCGAATCGCTTGCAGGGCATCCCAATCAACCAAGCGTCGACGCAATGCAATCGCTGCACGCACCCGCTCGGCAATGAGCGCGGCATCAATGGCGACATCGTGTCGACGCGTGAAAACGCGGATGGCGATGGCACTGTCATTGTCGAGTAAGCCACGGCCAACGAATTCGCCTTCTTCATCGATTAAATCGATTGCCGTGCCCGGCTCCACGGTAATGGGGCGAGGCCCAAGCGCTTCGCGATAGACCCAAGGATGGCCAACACGGACGCGATGAGCAATATCATGAGGGAGGCGGATCGTATTCTTGCGCACGATAGGTGCGCCTTGCTGCGATCGCCGCCGCGGCGGTGGGAAGTCCGAAGCTCTGGCCATACCGCGCGGACACTACCCGAATCTATCTAGTTTTGCGAAGCGTCGGACCGTGCGAACTGTCGGAACCGCGATCAGGGTTGCGAGCCCCGTCGAGATCGGCCGACAAAGTGGGCATAAACCTGATTAAACATTTGTACAGTCCATAAAATTCAACATGTTAGACTGATTTCAACGGTCCGTCACGATTCTCGTAGACAAGGCCTCCTACCAGTGCGCTATTGTGCGCGTCACTTATTGTGCTTAACACCGGTGTAACAGGAATGATGCTTTCGAAGACGATGCGCGCTGGGGCGCCAGCCACGCTTGAACAAGTTCGGTTCGGTGAATTTCTGCTTGAGCGCAAGCTAATTTCAGACGAACAGTGGTTGGCCGCCCTGGCCGACCATTGGAGTTCACGGTCACGGCGCAGTATTGGCGAAACCATCGTGGACAAAGGCTACCTTGCTTCTTCGATTGTGGAATCCCAAGCCCGAGTGTTCCATGATGATGACGTGTTCAATTCCGAACTTGATGTGGTGGTCGTCATGCCTCGTCCCGAGCAGGTAACCGTACCGATGCCGATGTCGATGCCGCGACAGATTCGCAACTGAGTTTCATTATTCACTGGTAAGTCCACGAAATCCGATCCAACATTCGGAAAATTCGATAGGTGTCCAACGGGCGCTTTGTTTGGCTCCGAGTCCCAGCGCAAGTACCCGACTGTCACCACTTTTTGGGAGAACGTATGTCTTTACAAACCAAAACGACTGCTGCCACACCCTTTGCAAATGGAACCGCTGCTAATGGCCATGCGGTGCCGCTGGGCAGCGGACTGCGGCGCAAGCGAACGTCTTCATTAATGCAGGTTGCGGCCGCCCTGCCTTCAGTCGAGTCATCGCTGGAAGACTTCATTTCACGTGCAAACTCGACACCTGACGCGGGTGGGTGGGGGTTGGCCGTCGATTCCGCCGTACAGGAACAACGCGCAGTCGAAATCGCACAGATCGAAGCTGACGCTGACCGTCGCCGCCAGCAAGACCAAGCGCGCTGGAAACAGGTTGAAGCCCAGCTCAAAGCCGAATCTGAAATTCGCGAAAATGCACTTCGGAAACAACTCGATTCGCTGCAGGGCAAACTCGCGGCAGCCGAAGCCCGCGCTGCAGTAGCGGCTGACACAGACGGTGGCGCCGCCGCTAACGCGGCCATGGCGCAACTGCAACAGCAAGTTGCGAAAGCCGAAGAACGCGTCCGGACAGCAGAAGCCGCAGCAAAAGCGGCCCAAGCCAAGAATAACGAGATGGCCGCCGAGGCCGCAACGGTGAAACCGGCTGCGGCAGCACCAGTAGCAATGTACAGCGGCGGCGACGCCGAATTGCGTGCGGCCTCCGAAGCAGCGGAATTACGCGCTAAAGCGGCAGATGCCCGCGCTACCAAAGCCCTCGCGATTGCGCGTGCCGCAAGCGCTGGCCTCACCGTTTCTCCCGACGATATTGAGAAGATTGCGTCGAGCATTGCACCAGGCCAAGAGCTCGTCGCACCCGCCAGCAAGACCCCATGGTTGGTCATTGGTGGTGCCTTTTTGGGTGGCATAGCAGCCATGTTTGGGCTAACCAAAATGTTGGCCAAAGACGCCCCAGCAGCCACCATGTTACCTGCACCGGCCGCAGCCGTCGCGCCAGCTCCGGCCATAGTTCCGGCACCGCCACCAGTGCAACCTACTGGCGCCACAGTAACTCCAATTCCAGCTCCGTCGATAACGCCGCTTGCCGACGAGCCCACCGCGGTCGAGCCTGCCGTTGCCGAGCCTGCCGTGGTCGCTGCGCCCGTGGTTCCGGAAACCCCGCCAGTGAACGCTGTTGCACCGGTGAAAGCGGCTGAGCCGAAAACACGATCAAAAAACAGGGTCAAGAAGACTGGAATCGCTGACCCGTTTGCTTCGCCTGCAAAAGCACCAGCAAAGAAGCCAAAAACCGGTGGCAGCAAGCCTGCTATCGTCGATCCTTTCTGAACCAAACGAGTTCAGTTTAGACGGCCATCATGCGGGGGGCATGGTGGCCGTTTTTTTTTACAATGCTCGTCGGCTTTCGATGCAACATTCACGTTGCACTAGCGCAACTTGTACGTTAAAGCATCGGCGCAGTGTGGCCAGATGCCGCACGCGGAGGTCCCGTGTTTTCGTGCCGCAAACTTCGTACTCTCGCAGTGTATTTAACTCTTACCTCGCTGGTCGCAACACCATCGCTTGCGCTTGCGCAAGCTCCAGGTGGAGCGGCGGCGGCGCCAACCGCCGAGCAGATTGAAGCTGCCAAAAAGCTGTTTGGTGAAGCCAAGACTCTGTATGAACAAAAAAAACTCGGTGATGCCACCGAGAAGTTCAAAGAAGCCTACAAGCTTTCGAAAAAGCCGCTGTTGCTCTACTACGTCGGACTTTGCCTCGACGAACAGGGCATCAAAGAACTGGCGTTATTCTATTACAAGAAGTTCATGGCCGAAGCACCTGCCGCTACCGAGCAGCGCAAAGCCGCCGGTGATCGGATAAAACTACTCGACACGGAACTGTTTTCGGCAGGCAGCACGCCGCCGCCCACCGGCGATGGCAAAACCATACCACCGACCGGCACCCCGCCGACCGGCACCCCGCCGACCGGCGATGGTAAAACAACGCCGCCCACCGGCGATGGCAAAGCTAGTAAAATTAAGCCCGCTGGCACCTATTCTGCGACCGATGTGCAGCACAGCGTGGTTGAGGATGCCCCGCCCGGCAAACCGTTAGACGTCACCGCCGTCGTCCCTGATGACTCGGGGTTTATCGTTACGTTGATGTATCGCGCCGCCGGTGAAGAAAAGTTCATCGCCAAGCCTATGCGCAAACGCTACAACGAGTTGGTTGGCCGCATACCAGTCGACAAAATCAAAGCCAGCTCGGTCCACTACTACATCGAAGCGAAAGACCAAGCAGGTACCGTGGTTGATCGCCGCGGTAAACCGTCGAGCCCCAATATCATTTATCTCGACGCGGCCGTGCAGCCACGCTTTTACCCAGACTTCAACGATGACGCTGTTGCCGACACAGCCTCGCCGACGCGTACCGACACGAGCAGTGACATCGAAGGCGACGATCCATTCACCAAGGGCAAAGACCCGGTGAAGGTAAAACCCCGCTTCGTCGCCAGTGGCGATGACACGGCACCGCTTGTCACCGGCAATGGCCTCACCGACGTCGGCTCAAGCAAGTTCACTTACGCTAAATGGGGCACGACGGCTGCAACCGGAGTGTTTTTAGGCTTAGGGGTATTGTTCTACGTGCGTGCCAGCAACGCACAATCAACGCTGGAACAAGAAGCCGCTGCATCGGCAGCAGGCAATTGTCCAGGTGGGCCACCTTGCCTACCGTTTGACGACTATCTGGCAAGTGCCGAAAGCACCGGCCAATCCAGCGCGACCATCAGCCAAATTGGCCTTGGCGTCGGCTTGGTTACGGCAGGCTTCGCCGGTTATTTTTGGTACAAGGATTTAACTGCGAAAAAACATGTTTCAGGGTCGGCGTCGCGGAACACCAGCGGCCGCGATTCTCTGGTTGTGACCCCCGCCATCGGCCAAGACTACGCTGGCGCTGCGGCCCTTTGGTCCTTTTAATACCCGACTAACGGATCCCCTATGAAAACCCTGATCGTTTCATCCCTTCTGGTGGCTGTGGCAACGCTCGCGGCCTGTAACCCGTACGCGCCCGACCTTCCCGCCGCACCCTTTCGCTGCGGCCCAGTCGAACCACGTTGTCCCGAAGATTACACGTGCAAAACCTACACAGCCGACTACCAAGTTTGTGAATCGGGCACCGGCACCGTCGATGCGCCGCCGACCGATAGTGGCGCACTAATCTGCAACAACGACCAAGCTCTTGAACCGAATGACGCAATTGGCACCGCTCGTGCGATCCCTGCCAAACCGATCGGCACGCCGTTCAAGTTCGCGGGCGTGGCCATCTGCCCTGAAACCGACAAAGATTATTACGCTATTACCGTCGATGCCAACACCACCAACATTCAAGTGATCGTTGAGTTTTCGACCGGCACGCCGCTGACCTTGTCTTTGCTCAACAGCAACGGCAACTCAGTGGCAACCGGCACCACCGCGGGCAAGGCCAATACTGCGTTTTTAGCCAATGCAGCCGCCGGCGTCTATTACGCTTTCGTCGCGGGTGGCAAAAACAACTACGACATCACGATCACTCAAACCCGTTGATTCATTGAAAAGGGACTTGCCCGTCCCTTCTGCCGCCGACAAGTCGCCGGCATTCAACCCACCGCGCGTTACTCGCGCGGGTGATAGAGAAGGGACTTGCCCGTCCCTGCTGCCGCCGACAAGTCGCCGGCATTCAACCCACCGCGCGTCACTCGCGCGGGTCATAGAGAAGGGACTTGCCCGTCCCTGCTGCCGCCGACAAGTCGCCGGCATTCAACCCACCGCGCGTCACTCGCGCGGGTCATAGAGAAGGGACTTGCCCGTCCCTTCTGCCGCCGACAAGTCGCCGGCATTCAACCCACCGCGCGTTACTCGCGCGTTATATGGGACATGCATTGGGGGCCGTTTGGTTGGCAACCTATCCAAGCGGTGGTGCTTGCGTGGCGTACATGTGCGCTGGTCAATGATCGGTCCGTTGGTTTGACTCCCAGGTAGTGCGGGGCTACGATCATTTTCGCAAATGTCGTACACGCCTGGGGAGACTGGTACATGAGCAGAATCGGTGAGTTGCTGGTCCGCGAGAAAATGCTCTCGCTTGGCCAACTACAAAAAGCACAGGACGAAGCTAAGCGTACCGGCAAACGCCTTGGTTCCACCCTATCCAAAATGGGATTTGTGCAGGACCAAGACCTGCAAGCGTTTGTTGCCAAGCAATACAGCCTGCCTTCGATCAATCTAAACGAGATTGAGATCGATCCGTCCGTGCTCAAGCTGGTGTCGCGCGAAATCTGCGAAAAGCATCAGGTTATTCCGGTGCGGCGCAACGGCCCAACCCTGGTTGTGGCGATGGCCGATCCATCGAACATCTACGCCATTGACGAACTCAAGTTCTTAACGCAATACAACATTGAACCCGTAGTTGCGTCCGAGGCTTCGATTGAAACCAATCTGGCCAAGTATTTCGATAAAGGCCCCGACCTTGATTCGATGATGGAAGGCTTCGACGTCGATAGCGTCGATTACGCGGCAGCTGGCGATGACTCGATGAATGTCGTCGACTTGGAAAACCAAGCCGGCGAAGCGCCGGTAGTTAAGCTGTGCAACGCCGTGTTGTTGTCCGCGATCAAGAAGCGAGCGTCGGATATTCACGTCGAACCGTACGAAAAGAGCTTTCGGGTGCGCTTCCGCATCGACGGTATTTTGCAAGAGGAAATGCGTCCGCCGCTCAAGCTGCGCAACGCCATGACCAGCCGTCTCAAGATCATGGCCTCGCTCGATATTGCCGAACGCCGTCTGCCGCAAGACGGTCGGATTAAGCTCAAGATCGGCGCCAATCGAGAAATGGACTTCCGGGTTTCAGTCTTGCCGACGCTGTTTGGCGAAAAAATCGTCATGCGGCTGCTCGACAAATCCAACTTGCAGCTCGATATGACCAAGCTTGGTTTCGATATCAAGCCGCTCGAAGATTTCAAAAATGCCATCAAGCGGCCGTACGGCATGGTGTTGGTGACAGGCCCAACCGGTTCCGGCAAAACCACCACGCTGTACTCGGCGTTATCGGAACTCAACACCATCGACCGCAATATCTCGACCGCCGAAGACCCGGTTGAATTCAACTTGCACGGCATTAACCAAGTGCAGATGCACGATGACATCGGGCTCAATTTTGCGTCGGCGCTGCGATCGTTTTTGCGCCAAGATCCAAACATCATCATGGTTGGCGAGATTCGCGACTTTGAAACCGCCGAAATTGCAGTTAAAGCCGCGCTTACCGGCCACTTGGTGCTGTCAACGTTGCACACCAACGACGCACCGTCGACGATTTCGCGGCTACTCAACATGGGCATCGAGCCGTTCTTGGTTACCGCCTCATGCAACTTGGTGGTGGCCCAGCGCTTGGCCCGCAAGATCTGTGTCGATTGTAAAATCCCAGCAGAAAAGCATCCCGATGCGCTGCGCAAACTCGGCATGAGCGACGAGCAAATTGCCACCGCCAACATCATGCAAGGCAAAGGTTGCGGCACCTGCAATAACACCGGCTACAAAGGCCGCGTCGCCTTATACGAAGTCATGCCGTTTCTTGACCCGCTCAAAGAGTTGGTGCTGCAGGGCGCGTCGGCCGCCGAGATCAAGACTGAAATGATTCGCAATGGGGTGCAGAGCCTGCGGATGGCCGGCATCGCCAAAATTCTTGCGGGCATGACCACGCCTGAAGAGATTCTCCGTTGCACGGTGGATGACTAATGGCTGCTATCACACTGCAATCCTTGTTAAAGACGATGCTCGACAAAGGTGCATCGGATCTGCACGTCACGGCCGGGTCACCGCCGCGCCTGCGAATCGACGGGGAATTGGTGCGGCTACAAACCGACGCGCTGAGCGCCGTCGACACCAAGCAACTCTGTTACTCCGTCATGAATGATGCGCAAAAGTTGCGGTTCGAAGAGGATCTCGAACTCGATTTCTCCTTCGGCATTCGCAACATGGCGCGGTTTCGAGCCAACGTGTACATGCAGCAATCCTGCGTGGCCGGCGCGTTTCGCTTGGTGCCGTACAATATTATTCCGCTCGAAGACTTGGGCTTGCCGCCCGTGGTCGCCGAGTTGGCAGAAAAACCGCGCGGCTTAATTCTAGTCACCGGATCGACCGGCTCGGGTAAATCGACCACGCTGGCCTCCATGCTTGACCGCATTAATCAGCGGCGGCGCGGCCACATCGTAACCATCGAAGATCCGATCGAGTATCAGCATCAACACCGTGGCTGCTTGGTCAACCAACGCGAAATTGGTCGCGACAGTTCCTCGTTTAAACGCGCGCTCAAATACATTTTGCGGCAAGACCCGGATGTGGTGCTGGTCGGCGAAATGCGCGATCTTGAAACCGTCGAAGCAGCGCTCACCATCGCTGAAACCGGCCACCTTTGTCTGGCGTCGTTGCACACCAACAACGCGATTCAAAGCATCAACCGGATCATCGACGTGTTCCCCGCCCATCAGCAAAGCCAGGTGCGCGCGGTATTGTCATTTGCCCTCGAAGGCGTGGTGACCCAAGCGTTGTTACCGCGGGCCAGTGGCTCTGGCCGGGTGTTGGTGTCGGAAGTGTTGGTGCCCAACGCGGCGGTGCGCAATCTCATTCGCGAAGACAAACTCCACCAGATTTATTCGCAAATGCAGATCGGCCAAACCAAATACGGCATGCAAACGCTCAATCAGTCGCTGCTCGATCAATATTTGAAAAAAAATATCACGATGGAAGAAGCCTTGGGCCACACCAGCGAACTCGATGAACTCAAAACCATGATCCTAAACGCCGGCGGATCACCTAGTGGGCACGGCGCTGCCGGGTCGGCTGCACCAACTAAACCCGAGCGCAAATAGGAGACACTGTGGCCAAGTTTCAATGGGAAGCAGCGACGCGTGCCGGGGAGCCGCGCAAAGGCGTCATGGAGGCGGCCGACGCCGAAGCGGTGGAGGCGCGCCTCAAGGGCGAAGGGCTTTCCATCAAGAAGGTCAAACGCGAGCGCCGCGATATTCAAATTCAGATCGGCACGGGGGTCGGCCCCAAAGATCTGCAAATTTTCACGCGGCAGTTAGCGACCATGATCGATGCCGGGTTGCCGTTGGTGCAGTGCTTAGACATGCTCGCCAACCAAACCGACAACAAGTCGTTTGCGCGCATCTTGTTTCAAATCAAAGCCTCGGTGGAACAAGGCGCAACGTTTTCAGATTCGCTGCGCAAACATCCCAAGGTGTTCGACGAACTATTTGTCAACCTTGTTGGCGCAGGCGAAATCGGCGGTATTCTCGACTCGATTCTTAACCGCCTCGCGATGTACATCGAAAAGAACGTTAAGCTCAAAGGCCAAATCAAAAGCGCGATGTTCTACCCGGTCGGCATTTTGGTGGTGGCCTTAGGCGTCATCGCCGTGATGATGATCAAGGTTATTCCAACGTTCGAAGCGATGTACAAAGACTTCGGCAACGCTACGCTGCCTGGCCCAACCCAGGTCGTCATCAATATTTCGCACTTCTTCGTTTCCAAGTGGTGGCTGATTTTCCTAAGTATCATCGGCGCCATTGTCGGCCTCACGATGCTGCGCCGAACCGAAGGCGGCCATGAAGCCTTCGACCAAGTGATGCTGAAGTTACCAGTTATCGGTCCGTTACTGCGCAAGATCGTGGTTGCCCGTTTCACACGGACCTTAGGGACGTTGCTCGCTTCGGGTGTGCCAATTCTTGACGCCATGGAAATTTGCGGCAAAACCTCCGGCAATCGCGTGGTGCAACGCGGCATCATGAAAGCACGCGCCAAGATTTCGGAAGGCCACGATATGGCCGGCCCGTTGATGGAAAGCAAAGTGTTTCCGTCAATGGTGGTGCAAATGATCGGCGTTGGTGAACAAACCGGCGCGATGGATCAAATGCTGCAAAAAGTCGCCGACTTTTACGAAGAAGAAGTCGATACCGCGGTGTCGTCGATGACCTCCTTGATTGAACCAATCATGATGGCGTTTCTCGGCATCGTAGTTGGTGGCTTGATCATTGCGATGTATCTGCCGATCTTTAAACTGGCCGGCAATATTCAAGGTGGCTAGCGCCCCGCCCGGCCCCAGCGACTCGGTCGCGCAAGCGCTGGTGGTGGCGCCGCCGGTCGATCGAAACGAACAAGTCGATTTGCGTCGCCGCCTCGCGTGGTTGGCGCTACTACGCACCCTGGTCCTGAGTGCCGCACTCGGCGTCAGCATCTGGGTTGCATCGAACAGCCCGCGAATTGCGCCGGCGGCCATTTGGATGCTCTCAGGCGTGGTCGCCTTAACGTTGATGTGTAACGTCGGCTACGGCGTTGCGTTGCGTCGGCGTATCGCCCCAAACCGCATTGCACGGCTACAAATTGCGCTCGATATTCCTATCACCTCGGTGCTGGTTTACCTCACGGGCGGGGCCAAGAGCCCCTATGTGTTGTTGTACGCGCTTTCGATTGTGGCCGCGGGCGCGCTGCTGTTCCGTCGCGGTGCGGTGATTGCAACTATTGCCGCTATCGCCGCCTTCAGCGTGGTTGGCTTGTTGTCTTGGCACAACATCATTCAATTGCCGCTGGCCGGTCAAACGCTGCCGGGCGAACTTAGTACTGGCGATTTTTTCCGTGCGCTCAGTGGGAATTTCGCTGCCCTGCTGGGAGTTGGGGCGTTCGGCTATATTTTTGGCGACCAACTGGAACGTGCGGCACTCTCGCTCGAAACCGAGCGGCGCACGGTCGGGCAGTTGTATTCGCTGCACCAAGATATCGTGCAGTCGTTATCGTCAGGGTTGGTTACGCT
>JAGPDK010000390.1 GCA_018057605.1 Kofleriaceae bacterium
GATGAACCAAATCGCGGGTGGCGGTTGGCAAGCCCGCAATTTCAGCATCAAGGTCAGCCAAAGCACCGTTACGCAGGGCTTGCACTTGGCTGTTGTTGTCAATCAAGTTGATATTGCACGCTTCGTTGAAGGTCTCTTCTTCCACCACTGGACATTGCGCAGCAACGTACGTCGCCAATTGGTTGCCTTTGGTTTCCAGCGCGCGTAGTGCATTGCGGCCACCGAGCGCGACAATCACGCTATCGAATTGGTCAATCGCTTTATCGCGATCAAGCAATTTGTCGCCTTCAACCGTCGACAAAAACAAGTTGGCTTCGCCACGAGCCGGACCAGCTTTGCGTGCATCAAACATCACGCCAGCGAGACCCGTGCGCGACATGCCGTGCGAGCTGAAGAACCAACCCGACGAGCGATGCAGCGTGTTCCACAGAAGCGCCAACACGCCGCCCGGGGTTTGCACCACAGCTTCACCTTCGCGGCGCGATTTCTCGGTGAAGAACTTCATGCCCAACATCTCGACGCCGGCATTCGACGTAGTCGAAACACCCGAGCGCAGCAAATCAAAGTCGGCAATGACGCCGGCGTCGCCGCGGGCAGCCAACGCTTGGGCGAGGCGAATGTCACCGCGCAGCGCTTGTGCAATAGCTTGCTCCCGCGCGCCGGTGGCATCAGCGCCATTGAGCGCGAATCGCACCCGGGCAACGCTCATGCGGGTCGCCGATTTCGCAACGCCTGCCGAGGCTTCCAGCAACTTGAACTTGCTGTTGAGTTGCGACGTCAACGCTTTGTCGAGCAACTTGCCTAAATCAAGGCTAAAGCCGCCGACCGAGACCGTCTTTTGCACCAGGCCATGCACGCCGAAGCCGCCGGTAAGCGCAACTGATGCCGAGGCAACTTTAGATTTGAGCACGCCAACGTCGACCACCAATTGGTCACCGTCGAGCTTAATTGCCGAGACATCCAGTTGACCTTCGATTTGCGACCGCATCGCGGCGGATAACACCAATTGATAACCAATGACGCTGGTCGGATTGACAAGCAAAATTGGCACGCCAGCGCCGAGGTTGATACCGAGGCGACCTTCGCCACTGAGCGAAAACGACTCGCCGGCCTTCATGGCTTTGAGGTCAGCGCTCGAACGTGGAAACAAAAAGCCCCGCGCAGCGCGGATAGCGGCTAACGGGCTGTTGATTTGGGCACGAATTTCATTTTGGTGTAGCGACACCACCCGTGCTTCGAGTGCAGCGCCGGCGGTGAAACCCAGCACCGCAGCCACCGTGCCATCGGAGCCGAAGCCCCGGGTCGCCAAAATCCATTGTGGATTGTACGACGCAGCGATTTTGAAGGAGCTTTCCGCGTAGATCTTCCCGGCACCGCTAGCCAACGACGCAGCGCGAACCCGGTTACTTTCGGTGGTAAGCGACGTTTCGCCGTAGCGCGAAGCTAAGCCAGCGACTAATACATTGAGGTCGCCAATCGTCGCATCGCTTGCTGCGACAGCTGGCGTTGAATATAGCGAGGTCGCATTCAATTGCAGGCTGCCGTAGTTGGCGACCGTTAGTTGATCGTTCAAGGCGTCGGTTGCGAACCCTGCGCCAATCGACACGATGTCGCCAAGGTCGAGCTTTTTCCAATCCGACAGCAGTGATCGGACCGAGTCGAGGCCATCGCATTTGCCATCACACGACACGCTCAACCTGTCGCCATCTTCGGTAGCGCAGCCTGAAATCAAAGATCCGCTGGCCATGAGGAAGGCGGCGAGGAAGCGATAAGAACGGAAGGATGTAGACGACATGTCCATACCATTATGCAGTTGTAGTGCCAACCGCACACAGCGTGTTGCAGATCTCAGGAGTTGGGCTAAGTCACTTATTAGACAATGGTTTTCTCAATGCGGCGAATTGATTCCGGAGTGCCTAAAGGTCCAAACCTCGGAATCGGGTGTCTCCGACCAGGCAACTAGCCAGGCCTACAAACCTGGGGCTTTTGACTCCAGGGTGCGGCCGCCCCCATAATTTGCCCTGCTTGCGGGAGTCGATGGCCCGGAGTCAATGGCCCGACCAGCAGCCATCGCCGCGTGCTCCCCTCCGGCCTACCCAATTGATGACGGTAAGCCTAACAACAACTCGGCATGCGCCTGTAGTGGCGGGGACAAGGCCCCGCTATCGCGTAACTCACGGATATCGTGCATCGCCAGGGTGGTCATCATACGCAACGCAGTGGCAACCGCCGCGTACGGGTTATACACAACCGCGCGCTTTATCGCCGTGCGGGTCCGCCACCTCACGTGATTCGCAATGAGTTCAAGTGCTTCGGCCATCACCGGCCGGGCCGAGGCAATGCGCACCACGTCGGGTTCGGTCAAATGCGGGTTATCGAGGATGATTGCAACCACCGACGGATGTGGATCTTTAGCAATCAACAGCAAGCTATCGCGCGAGTGGGTGCGCGCCAACGATTTGCGCTCGCCGAGGCTCAGCGCGCGGCCGCGCGGCCGTAGCGGTCGCTCGGCATCCAAGCCCTTGAGCCGCCGCAATGTCACGGGGTCGGTCGCGGTGGCAGTAAACAACAACCGGGCGATTTCCGGCTTGGCGAGGACCACGGCCCGGTCGTACAGCGCCGAGCGCACGGTGTATGACAAACTAGCCGACGCCATGACCAAGGTAACGGTCTCCAATGCGATCGCAGCATGCAGTTGCACCGTTGAATCGACGAGCGTACGGTTGCGGGCCGCAGCTAGGGCATCAGCAAAGGCCATGACCCAGGCATCCATCGCGGCCCAAATCTCCACGCCGGGCGCCACCACGGCGGCCATGGCTTGATGCAACGCATCCGCAAGCGCTTTGACCCGCATACTAGAATCGGGCAGCGCAATGACGGCGACCACAAAACGCGACGGGTGCACGACGGCTTACAGTCTCGCACAGTTGCCGCGCTGCGCCATAGCGTGTTACCCAGTAAATACTGGTCGTATGTACGGCCCACGCGCGGAGTGGTTATGCCTCAAACTCGAATCATCAAGCGTTACGCAAACCGCAAGCTGTACGACACCGAACACAGCCGCTACGTCACTCTCGACCAAATCAGCGAGATGATTCGCAATGGCGATGATGTGAAGATCATCGATAATAAATCCAAAGATGACCTGACCACGGTGACGTTGGCGCAAATCATCTTTGAAGAAGAAAAAAAACAACGCTCATTCATGCCGTTGGGCACGATGCGCAACATCATTCAAAATGGTGGCGAATGGTTCGCGGAAGCCCAGCGCCGCGTGCAAAGCATTTTACCAGGCAAAAAACACCAAGATGAGGAACCCGGCATCGTCGAACCGGAAGCCGCCCCACTGGATGCCGCTGGCGAAGACGCTGCCGCCGGCAAGCGTAATCTCGCCGCGTTGCGAGCCTGGGTCGAGGATTCGAAGGCCACGCTCGATGAGTGGCAAAAACGCGTCGATGACAAAATCCGCAGCGCGATTGAAGGCATTTCGCCGTTCGCCGGTGTGAACAAAGACGTCAAAGTATTATCGGATCGAATTGCCGAGCTTGAAGCAAAACTGCGCGAGCTGGAACACCACGACGGACAAGAGTAGGCGTGGCGCGCTGACGACATTGCTCGAACGACGGTCGTCTGTCCGTCGCCGGCCCGTCGGCTGCCGAATGTGGCGCTGACTGTCAGGCCTGGCAGGAATACGCGGCAAGTTGTCATGACAGGACTAGCGCAGCGCGCATGGCATGTTGCAATGCGACGATTCCAGTGGTCAAGCAACAGGTGCAACCTGGCACGCCGCATGAAGTAGCGCACCGCGAGTCGCAACGACGACAACTTGAAAGGTTCGCTGCCATGCGCCGATGCTCGATGTTTCTTCTACTTTGTTATGTGTGCGCCGCCCTGCCGTTGGGCTGTAACCAAGTCAAAGACCAAGACCAACGTACCCCGCCACAATCGGCGGAGCCAACGCAACTTGCGGGGCCCAACCAAACCGTCGCTGCCGGCCGAAGCGATCCGTGGAATGGCAGTTCGGCCGCAACCGTCGCTGCTGCGCACAATGGCCGCGACGCCGGCATTGGGTCTCCCGACCCTGACGGCGCCGCGGGTAACGCCATCGCGATTGCGCTACCCAACACCAATAAAAAATCGCCAAGCACTGCGCTGCGCTGTGCCATCGAAGGTGCGCCACTTTCCGCCGAGCACGTTTTGTCGTTAGCAATGAGCAACGATGGCCATTTATACATTAGTGACGACCTTGGCTTTCGCCGTTACCAGCCGACGTTTGAAGGCGGCTGCAAACTAAAGCTCGACCGTGCCTACGGTCGCAACGGCTTGCTCGCAGCACCGCCGGACCAGCCGACCTCGCAGTCGCTTGAAGGCCCCGTGGTGTTGCGCTCCGGTGGCCCGACCTGGCGGCTGACGTCCGATGGCAAAAAGGCGATCTATGCGTTCGATTTCTTGCTAGGCGTGTATCGCATTGATGGCAACCGCACTACCGCGGTGTGTCCGAACCTCAAAGGTATTGACTCCCTGGTCACCGTCGGTGGCATCACCTACGTCGGCGGCGGCCAGGTGCAGCGGGTGAATCTGCGCAGCAAATGTTCGACCAGCGATGGCAAAGCCGGCCAAGGCACGCTCTACAGCGTTGCCGACCAACTGTGGTTCAAAAGCAATCAAGATTCGAAAACGCTCGTTGCGCTCGATGCCAGTGGCCAGCGCACGGCCGTACAGATCAAGAGCACCAACAGTTTCGCGCCTGGTGGTTTTTGTTTTGCCAGCGCGGTCACCCGTTGCAGCGACAAGATCTGCGTTGTCGATAACAACTGCAAAAAAATCGAAATCTACAACCACGATGGCAGCTTTGCAGCCGAACTCAACGACCGCCTATTCGACCGCGTCCCCTACGGCTTGCCGACGGGCACCAGCGCTGGCGCTGCCGGATTATGGTTGGCCGCGACGTATCACGAAGGCGACACCTACGAAGGCGCGGTGTTTCTGGTGCCGGCGACCGAAATATAGCGATTACGCTCGCGACATCGTAGGCAACGTCGCTAACGCGCCGAGCTGGTGTCCCCCACTGCAAAATCTCGCCGCAGTTTGTGCATCGTAGCCTGCAACACCTGGTCGAGCGCAGGGATGCGATCTTCAACAGCACCATGCTGACGATCGGCCAACGTTGTTTCGAGATAGTGCAGCGCATCGGCTAGTGCAACCAAGCGATACTCACCCAGCTCGGCCGTGCTGACATACCGCGCGCTGACCTGCGCACGCTCGACGCCGGCAAACACCACCACGCGCACATCAAAGGTATCGGTTAGTCGGCTGCAACAACAATCACCATAACAATCCAATCCCAACAACGCGTGCGCTGCAGCCGGCGGACCAAAATCAGCGTACGCAAACACCAGCATCTTGCCCGGAATATCGGCGGGTGCTGGTGGGAACTTTTGTAACGTGCCATTCGAGTTACGCGCCGCAGGCACTACCACCGACGACGTTGTTGTTGCTGCCGAGGCGTTGCGCTGGGCGGGCGGCGATGGGAGGCAAGCTGTGGTGGTCAAAGCCGAGACCAGCACCGCTAGCCTCGCAACAAGGTGGCAAATCAACATCGCCGTAGGGTAGCAGAGATGCGCAACGGTCTACCGGCGCAACAAGCGATCAAGAGGAATCAGCGTCGCTGATGACTTTTTAGGCGACATCTTTTCAGGGTCGAGATC